>JABSRF010000155.1 GCA_013215275.1 Oligoflexales bacterium
TCTTATTATGGTTTCGACTATCAATAGATTCAGATACTAGATGAGTTTAGTATGGTGCTACTTTGTGGAAACTTCTGCTGATGTTTCCCTAGGTGAAAAAAAATTTTTTAGGCCGTAAAAAAACTTAGCTTAAATTGAGTCAAGACCCCAAATAAAGCAGTCATGAATACGCTCTCTAATGGATGATTTGTTTTTAAATTTAGCCAAAGCCAAAGGGTGAGACTCCAAACTCTTTACAAATGGGTCAAACACAGACAAGCTATCTCGCCCAATGCATAGAGGGGCCAAAAGCCAAATCATATCCCACTTCGTGGCCTCGACAATATGCTTTAAAGCCCCCAATACGAGGTCCGTATTTTTTGCCCCCCATTCATGCACGACCCCAAGCATATCGTTTCCCTTACCTAAAACGAAATAAGACTCGATCGTCCCCCCATGGGATGAAACCAGGACAACCGTATCAGGAATTTTGAGCAACTCCATAAACTCTTGTGTTGAGCGCTTTAAACTTAATGGGGTTTTGGGCCTCAAACAAAGCATTTGGCTTAAGATACCTTCATTGTAAAAGTCAGCTTCAGGAACGAAGAAATCATACTGCTGGGGAAATTTTTTCAGCTCTTTTGACGAGAAACAGATACGGTATTCATGCCCACAAGGGTAAAAGCCAAGCTTTTTATAAAAATCTAGTAAGTCACTCCATAGGATTAAGCCATGAAACCCTTGGTCCAAAGCCTTACTCCAAAGCTCTGTAAATAGAGACTTCATAAGCCCACAGCCCCTATAATTCTTATCGGTAGCGACATTACCAATGAGTGCAACAGGAAATTCTGAATCAGTAGATTTTTCCACCATCCTCCTTGGCCAGAAATTTGCGTGTGCAAGGAGTTTTGGGGTACTAAATTTCCGATCTTTGTTGGTGACACAGTAGCTAAACTGTGGATTTTTTGCAGATAAAACGATCGGATACTCACTTTCTATTGGGTATGAGTTACAATGAGGACGGAGAGATTTTTGTAGTAAGCTTGAGCGCTGCTTAAATAAAATATCCGAAAATGATACGATCTCCATAGAAAGATCCCTTACAATTTTTAACAATATATATATTTTGCCACATTCACTGACAGACAAGAACTGACATCCTGAAGGTGCCTAATGGGAATCAAGTTTAATCCAGGCTTAAAAGCTGCAGGAATCGATCCTGGGATGGTTGAAAAACTTGTTGAAGTTCAAAAAATTCCTCTTCAATCCGCGCAAAAACGCAAACAGAAGACCGTTGAGGAAAAGAAGGAAGTTGAAGCCCTTAATGGCTTGCTATCTGAGCTTGATGGGACCCTTGCAAATCTTAAAACTCGGTATGATTTCTACAAGCTCAAGTTGGACTCATCCCACCCGGATATTGTAGATGGGTCAGTAGCAGCAGGAGCATTACTTGGGACCTATGAAATGGAGGTCAGAGCGATGGCTCGCTCTGAAAAGGAGCTGGCTTATGGCTTTCCAGATAAAGATGACACGCCGGTAGGATTTGGCTTCATGCTGATTGAACGAGATGACGGTGAAGAAGTCGAAATTGAGGTAGAGCCCTACACGACACTGCAAGGACTTGCAAACCAGATCAATGATTCAGATGCTGGCGTAAAGGCAATGGTTATTAATACCAAATATTACCCTGATGCCTACAGGCTTCTAGTCATTAGCGAAAAATCAGGTAAGGAGGCACAAATTTACCTAGATGAAGATACCACCTTCCTTGAATTCAAAGAACAAGTCACGGGTAGAAATCTCGATGTGCTTTTTGAAGATGTGCCTGTCACCGATGAAGATAATACCCTAGATGAACTCATAGATGGTGTGACACTCAGTATCAGGAGGTCTGAGCCTGGAACTAGGATTCAGATCAGTGTGGTCCATGATCTAGATGCAACCGTTGAAGGGATCAAAAATTTCGTAGATAAGTATAACTCAGTAGCGAATTTCATAAATGGACAATTTATTGAAAATCCAGACACCGGTCAATATGGTGTCCTTTCAGGAGATTCTTCCATCAAGCTTGTCATGCGTCAATTACAATCGGCTCTAGTCGCTTTACCAAAAGGAGGAGAAAGGTTTAATACTCTAACTGAAATAGGGATCTCCACCAACCCTAAAACTGGAACACTTGATTTCAATGAATCTAAAGTTCGTGAGGCATTAACCGAAGACTATGATAGTGTTGCCAATCTTTTTATTCGTACCTCTAGGTCAGTGGGAGTTGCTGAGGCTTTGGCACAAAAGCTCAAGAACTTCCGTGATCCAGGCTTTGGTGCCATGAAGAGTCGGATTAGAGCCCTCGATAAAATCATCGATGGTCACGACAAAGAAATCGAACGAAGAGAGAGGCAGCTCGAATCAAAAGAGGCCAGCATCCGCAGGCGTTTCACAGCTTTAGAAACCACTCTTTCCTCACTTCAAGGTCAGAGCAACTTTCTCAAAGCAAGGTTTGGCGGAGGTGGTCAGAAAGCAAATTAACTTTAAAGAGGTTAATCGCTTATGAGCAACCCGTATCGGCAGTACCAAAAAACCGCAGTTACCACAGCCAGTCGTGAAAAGATCCTTCTTATGCTTTACGAAGGAGCTATCAGATTCATTAAGCAAGCAAAGATTGCCATGGAAGAAAAGCGTATTGCTGACAAAGGAAAATACATCAGCAAGGCAACCGCTATTCTATCAGAGCTAATGGCTACCTTAGATTTCAAGGTTGGTGGAGAGCTAGCAGTTGATCTGGAAAACCTCTATGTTTTTATGATAGACAAGCTCATCGAGGGAAATATAGAAAACAAGGTAGACAGTTTAAACCAAGTCGAGGAACTTCTTAATACTCTGTACATAGCTTGGAAAGATGTCATTGAGAATCCAAGAGATGATGGCGTTCCTTCACCCAACTTGCAACCAGAAGAATATAAAGAGTTTGTCGACCCTGGCAAAACCCCTGAAAATAATGAAAATAATAAAACAAAGGCAAGCCCTCCTACCAAGGAAAAAGCTAGCAGCAAATTTAAGGTAATGACCTGAACGCTTACAGCTGCCTAGAAAACAGAATAATGTATTTTTGCAACAATGTTCACTAAGCTTGATTCCTTGCTAAATTAGAACATGCCAAAGGTTGAAGTTTCATTTAGCTGCATGTTCATTTAGTAAGGAGGTCCCCTATGGGAGTATCGCAAGCACTTTACACCGGAGTGACAGGTTTATCAGTAAATGCTGATGGTATGTCTGTCATCGCAAACAATATTGCGAATGCTAATACCAAGGGGTTCAAGCGTGATCGAGCAGAGTTTGAAGATCTACTTTCTCTAAGTATGTCGAGTGGTTCCGGACCAGCTCAAATTGGTCGCGGCTCAAGGCTTGCCGACGTCAAAACCATGCATACCCAAGGAGGCTTAACAGTCACGGACAACCTTACGGATATCGCAATCCAAGGTGATGGTTTTTTTATTCTGTCCGACCCGCAAGCTGAGGCCCAAGAAACTGCAGGGAAATTTTACACCAGGGTGGGCGCCCTTCAGTTTGACAAAGACGGTTACTTTGCAACTTCGTTCGGAGCTAGAGTTCAAGGCTATATGGCTGATAACGAGGGGGCCCTGTCCTCCCGACTCGGTGATGTTAGGATCGAAACTAACAATATACCCCCAAAACCTACCGACACTCTAAGGCTAAATGTGCAACTGGACTCTCGTTCTGACCTTATCACAGATGACTGGAATCCGGTCGACCCCGTCAAAACATCAAACTTCAACTCCTCGATTACGGTTTTTGACAGCCATGGTCGCGCTCATCAAACAAGCATTTTTTTCCGCAAGATTTCGGCATCTGAAGATGGTGTGGAATGGGAATGGCATGCCATGGTGGACAATAAAGAGGTTACTGACCCTGATGATGGCGAGCTAAAGGAGTTTGCAAATGGGGTTGCTAAGTTCGATAAAAATGGATTACTCTTGGAAGAAATTACAAACGAATCCTCGGTGAATTTTAATAATGGAGCATTTCCAGAGCAAGTTATCAATTTTGATTTTGGACAAAATATTGGTGAAGAGGAAGGCAAAGGCATCAATGCATCAACCTCCATTGCAGGAAAGTCAGTCACTGTCTTCCATCAGCAAGATGGTTATGAAGCAGGTCAGCTGAAATCTTTGAACATAGGCCTTGACGGAATGGTGACAGGGATTTTCACCAATGGAATCGAACGTAGGTTAGGGGGGATTGCACTTGCAACATTCTCCAACCAAGATGCTCTGCAAAAAGCTGGTAAAAACATGTTTTATAGCAGCATAGATTCAGGTCCTCCGAATATTGGACTTCCAGCAACGGGTACAAGAGGCTCGCTTTATGCATCATCTCTTGAAGAATCAAATGTCGACTTAGCCAGGGAGTTTGTAAAGATGATCACAACGCAAAGGCTGTTTCAAGCAAACTCACGATCCATCACGACAACAGATACTATGATAGAAGAGGTTATTAACCTGAAACGATAATTAATATAAATAGCATTTTGTTCTTTTAGGCTTGTATTTATACGAGCCTTTTTTTATTTTCTGAACTTAATTGGCTTTTTTCACCCGCAACCAGAAGGTCTCCCATGGATGTTACTCACAGTACTTTAATCAGCGCTGAAAAAATTGCGAACAGAATTAGCGAAATGGGTAAAGAAATTACCAAGGTTTATGAAGGAGAACCAGTCACCGTCATATGCGTCTTAAAAGGTGCATTTATCTTTGCTGCTGACTTGATACGCTCCCTTGATCTGCCAGTAAAGGTAGAGTTTATCGGGGTTAGCTCCTATCAGGGCACTAAATCCACAGGGCACGTTAGGATAACAAACGACCTCAGCTATGACGTTGCGGGTAAGAACGTCTTACTTGTGGAGGACATCATTGATTCGGGTAAGACCATTGACTACCTCACCAAGTTGATTGGGGTCAGGGGCCCTAAATCTTTAAAAATATGTACTTTTCTTTCAAAACCTGATTGCCACGATATGACTGATCGTATAAATTTTATCGGCTTTGAGATTGAAGATCGGTTTGTTGTTGGTTACGGACTGGATTTAGATGGAAGGTATCGGGAGTTACCATACCTAGCTGAACTGAAGTCACTATAAGGTCAAAATAGCTATCAGCTAGATCTTAGGGTGTGATCCACGTCCATTCTTCTGATCCGTTCCTCTAACTTGGCCAGAAGAAATTTGCTTGAGATCGCCCATCAACTCATTAATCTTATCGAGGCTGTGACGTATTCTTGCAATACGATCGCTAAAGTCAGACAATTTGTCATCTGCCTTAGGTTGATCTCCCCCTTGAACCTGCCCTCTTGCATGACTAACGTAGAGAGGTTTACGGCCTCTAGCAAGGTGTTCTTCCTCTATTTTTTTTCGACGAAAATCCTGAAAGTTGACAACACCGCCCGAATCCGATGATTGATTATTATCCATGCTTTTGATCCTTTTTATGGTCGTTCCTACTTTTAAAGTAAGTTATTTTTTAATTCGATAAGAGCGCAAAACTGAACGATTTGCCTTGAGGCGACTGTCACGCATCCTCTTTGCATTTTCAGCATTTTTTTTCATTGCTTCTTCGAAATAATTGCCGTTAGGCTTATCTTCCAATTCCACACCTGTCGAAGAATTCAAAGTAAGGTCAGCACTAGGGCGGCCGAATAAAGAGATCACATTGTCTTGGGTTCTATCTTGCATTTTATCCTCCAAATGGGCTTGCCCCATGAATATATGGTAAAATCTATGGAAATACTGTTTCAAGATCCGTGCCATTGTTTTTCTCATCATCAAAAAAAAAGCAAAAAATAAATATTCAATATTATCAGATGGCTAAGGATACAATTGTAAATCTATTGTTTAGTTACAGAATAAACAAAAGAAGTTGCTGATCAACTGTCAAACATATTTACAGTTCTCAGCTCTTGACGATGCCTTAGCAAGTAATCCTATTACATGATTTTAAAACGAGCAAAAAAAAAATTAAATTTTCAATAAATTTAACAGGATGATTTATTCAAACCATAGATAAATTGGGGGAGCTTCAAACTATGTCAAGTGAGCATGCAATTATAAAAGATATTAAAAAGTTACATGAAGCTTTCTATAGAAACTTCGATCGCTCAAGAGCCGAGTCCTTCCTTCAGGGTTTTGAAAAGGGCTTAACTTTTAACAGCTCGGACTGCTTGCTACTCGGGTCTGGCTCCTTCTGCAGCGCTTACCGGGTCAGTTTTTCCAGAAACTCAGACTATTATCACGTTCTTAGCATTGCCCACACACACCTAAATGAATCCTTTGAAGCAGAACGATCATTAAAGCAGTGGCTCAAACGTTTACAAACCCTGTCGAAACTGAACAAACAGGCCATCCCCTTGATCCCTCCTGTTTCAGGTATCCTTGGAAAACAGACCGTTGCGTGGGTCAGCCCATTTGCAGAAGGAGCGCAAGAAGACGCTAAAACTCATTGGCTACCTTTGCGTCGACAGATTGAAAAAATGCAGAATGTACTGCGCAAAAATGGGCTTATCATTGAAGACTTATTGCAAATTAGGACTTGGCAAGGCATCCCTTTTATTCATGATCTGTCAGATCTACTTCATGCTCCCACAAAGCAAAACCCTAAGCAAAGCTTCCTATAACTTACAATAAGTAAGGAGCATCGATTCAGTGTTCTCTTCAACTATTTTTCGCCTAAGCCTAAAAAGCTTAGTAGCTAGACAGTGCCATTCGCATATTAAATTTAGACCAGGCCTATGACAAAAACAAATCATTAAGCACCCCGTCAAACAACTCGAAAAACTTCAGAAAAGATCTATTCAACTCTCGCCTCCATTAGATAAGTTTATTAAGCTCTCCGTAAACGACGGGGCATTCGTGAAGGTGGGAAAAAGGACTAATCATCCTTGTATTTCCAAGGTGAGCCCTTCCATTGTCTCTAAATTTCTTATAAACTCAATAATACCATCGCTTAGCTGCCTAAGCTGGTCCTGGATTTTTATCTGCCTTTTTTGCAGATAAGGCATGTTGTAACTGTATTTTTGTGGAACGGAAATGCTCATGAGTGGTGATAACCAAATCTCTATGAAGGATCTAGTGTCCTATATTGCTGAAGCGCTAGTAGACGAGACAACCCGGATTGATATCAACGAGATTCAAGGAAATCAAACAAATATCATCGAATTAAAGGTAGCCAAGGAAGATATTGGTAAAGTTATTGGGCGGCAAGGGCGCACAGCTGATGCTATAAGAACGATTCTCAATTGCGCTGCTGCGAAGCTATCTAAACGTTACATCCTTCAAATCATCGATGAATAAGCACCAATGGAAAATGACGCACCTCAAATTTTACTAGGTTCGCTTCAAGGCAAATCTGTCAATGAAGAGGAGCGAAATTTTCTCCGTCAAGAGCCCACTGCGGGAGTCACCCTTTTCTCTCGCAACTTAGACTCAAACGACCCGGCTCAAGTTCAAGAGCTGACTAGGGAAATCCAATCTCTACGGCCAAGCAACAGCCCTCCATTAATCATTGCGATTGATCAGGAAGGAGGGCGCGTTAGCAGGCTAAAAAAGCCATTTCCAAACATGGGGCCTGCACTACACATCTGTGATGGCAATGACGATCCTAAAAGCCTAGACCATATTTTTCAATATGGTTTTTCAGTGGGAAAGTCCTTAAAAGAACTTGGCATCAATGTGAATTTTGCCCCGGTTGTCGACTGCTTATCAAACCCTCTGAATGATGCCATTGGCGATCGGGCTTTTTCGGAAAAGCCTGACAAAGTCACTAAAAGAGCGGGTGCATTTCTAGGTGGCTTGCAACAAGCAGGGGTTTTTGGATGCCTTAAACATTTTCCTGGACAGGGAGATGCAAACTATGACACTCATCTTCAAAGTGCCCAAATCGATGTTAGTATTGAACAGCTTGAAAAAAGAGAGTTGACGCCATTCGTTAAACTCTTGGAAGAAGCTCCACTTGTTATGATCTCTCATTGCATTTACCCATCTCTTGACACAAAAGAGGCAAGCCTCTCCTCAGTCATCATGAAGGAGCTTTTGAGAGAGAAACTAGGTTTTGATGGCCTTGTTGTTAGCGACGATATGACCATGGGAGCAATAACGAAAAGCCCCACCCCTTGGGAAAGGCTCCTGATTGAAGCTGTGACAAACGGAAGCGACCTAGCACTTATATGCAATAAGCTAGATGCCTGGGAGCAAGCTGTAAGCGCTTTTAGAGAAGAGTCTGACTCAAACCCGTCGTTTTGCCTCAGAGTTGGGCAAGCCGCTAAAAGAGTACGTGCCTTCAGGGAGAAAATTGGCAAAAGTGTTAAGGCTTAAGGTAACTCCAAATAAATATTCTACCCACTATTCATGTGTGATCAGAACGCTATATTTTAGTAGAAACGGATGCCTTTTGAGCTTCTGTTCTATTTTCTTGAAGAGCTTCTTTTTAATTGTAATTCCCTTCTCATAA
>JABSRF010000156.1 GCA_013215275.1 Oligoflexales bacterium
TTTTGTTTCTGCCGGAACTCTCTTGATCTTGGCCATGACAATCCTCCTTCATGAACTATTTTAACTGAAGATTGTCTGGTTCCGTCTGGGCCATTACACCATGCCAAAGCTCAGATATCTAATGCAACAGCAAAGAAGTTGCTTATAATTACCAGTCGAATCTAACAGGAGGTATGAATTAATGTTTGACCAGGTTTCCAGTGATATCAAAGATGCAATGAAGAATAAGGAAAAAGAGCGCCTTGATGCCTTAAGAATGCTCAAGAGTCGTTTGCTTGAAAATAAGACATCTAAAAAGCCAATTGCAGAGCAAGAGGTCGCAATTAAGTACTGTAAAATGCTGAAAGACTCTTTGGAACAATTTCCTCAAGGAAGTGAGCAGTACGTCAAAGTAGAGACTGAGATTAAATTCCTAAGCCCATACCTGCCAGAGCAGTTGAGTGAGGATAAGGTAAGAGAAATTATTTCTCAGATCATCAGCGACAATGAAGGTGCAAACTTCGGTACCGTTATGAAGGCACTGTCCCCTCAGATTAAGGGCAAGTTTGATGGTAAATTAGCGAGTCAAATGGTCAAAGAGGTCTTAGCCTAAAGCTCTCGACCAGGCCAAATTGCTTGAATTGGCTCGTCCCGAGCATACTGTTGCCAGCTTGTCATCTTGTCAGCGAAGGTGAGTGGGTGCATGGACCCGAAAAACTCAGCTTGTGAGCCTTTCATTAAGCTTGATGGAAAACAGCTGCGATAATTTATCAAGCACTCGGATAAGGTAGACATTTTTGGCTGCCATTTGAGCAGAGGGTATTTTTTTTCGGGATCTAGCTTTGCAAGTTTTTTAACTTCCTGTATTGCCTCCCATAAGCCACCCATCTCATCAACAAGCCCTATTTCTTTTGCCTGTAAACCAGTCCACACTCGTCCTTGAGCAATTTTGTTCACTTCTTCAACTGCTAACTTTCTCCCCTGAGCCACCTTGTTGATGAAGACTTCGTATACCTCATCAATAGACTGCCCCAAGACTTCTCGGTCTTTTGCAGACGCTTTTTCCCCTGGATTAAGCAGGTTTCTACGATCACTATTGCTCACCATATGAAAGCTGACACCATACTTTTCCTGAAACTTACGGAAGTTGGGAACCATACCGATCACCCCAATTGATCCGGTGATGGTAGTCGGGTCAGCGAATATTTTTTGAGCGGGGGCAGCAATATAGTACCCTCCGGAAGCAGCAACACCTCCCATCGACACGACCACTGGCTTCTTTTCAGCAAGCTCTCTAACTTGCTCCCAAATAATATCGGATGCAGTTGCTGATCCACCTGGACTAGAAATGCGCAAAACCACCCCCTTTACCTGGTCCTGCTTTAGGGCCCAGCTCAACTTCGTGCCAAGGCTCTTCGGAGTGATAGCTGGCTCGCTTCCCTGTTGGCTTAGGTGAATCTCACCATAGGCCTCAATCAGTGCAATGCCATCCTCTTCCTTGAAACTGGAGCTAGGTTTGGGAAGATCATTTGCGGTATAGTCGAAAAAGCTATAGGATTCTAGCTCTCCAGGCTTAAATACTTGGTCTTTCGCCTGTTTTGTATAAGTAAGCCCATCCACCAACTTTCGCTCCAAAGCGGTTCGAGCCGAAAATAGACCATTACGAAACCAAGAGGTCACCTTTGAGTCCTGCTCAAGCTTCCGGCCATCTCCAATTTTTTCGCTTAAATGAGACCTAAGGCTTTTCTCCATGGACAAGTACATTTCTTTGCTTGCCTGGCTCGGCTCATTGAGAACAAAAGGTTCGAACGCTGATTTGAATTTCCCTGCACGCACCACCTCCACTTCAACACCAAGCTTCTTCAATGCTTCCCCAAAATAAACAAGCTCAAAGCTAGGACCAGGAATTGAGACATCACCCACAGGAGCTAAAAAGAGCTGATTCGCCACCGACCCTAAATAATAAGTTTTATTGTCTGCAGCATGCATCCATGCATAAACAGGTTTTCCTGACTCTTTAAAAGCCTCGAGATAAGAGCGCAATTCAGTGAAAGCAGCAAGGCTTCCATTCAAGCTTTGTAGCTCAATAAACACTCCATGGACCCGCTCATCTTTTGCTGCATGCTCCAAACCTTTTTTCAGATCAAGCAAGTAGGGTCCTGCTGGTTTTTCCAGGAGCTGGGCAAAAACCTCTTCGAGTAAGCGCAATTCTGAGGATGTCTCCAATAGCGTCCCCTGCAGCTTTAGATTTAGGTACACTTTTGCATCATCATCCAAAGTCTCCTCGCTTCCCGGGGTCATCATTAAGCCAAAAAACAAGCCAAGCGTAACCAGAACTCCAATAAAGATAAAAAAGTTCCGCGACCAATGCATTAACCGCACCAGAACAGTGCCAACGCCGTTTGTGTTTCGGAAAGAATCTGAATGATGACTGCTTGTATTCATTTGATGATAGCCTTTTCGATGATAAGCTCTGTTCAACTACGTACTAATTCATGATTTAGCACGGCAATTTGAAAAAGTCGCATTGTACACTTTATAAATTTTTCCACAGGCCCTGTTAAGGTTTACTTTTCTCCATTAGGTTTTGCTAAGCCTGGCAAGGCTAACAGATATGCCATAAAGGGCGGATTAATAAAAGCCTTTCCCGGAGTAGGGTCAGATGCCAAGCCTTGCACTGCAAAGGGAAAACCTTGAATATGAAATTTCCATGGCTAAGGCTAGAGAAACAGATCGTTTGCGAGAGGGTGCAAACCCCTTCAACAGTTAGGAGTCCAAAGTGGAAGAATATCAATATGACCTTTGTGTCATTGGTGCCGGTTCAGGTGGAGTTCGAGCAGCTCGAATGGCAGCGTCGCAGGGCCTCAAGGTCGCTATTGTCGAAGAACGCTACCTGGGTGGAACCTGCGTCAATGTAGGCTGCGTTCCAAAAAAACTATTTGTCTATGCCTCTGCGTTTTTAGAAGAGTTTCATGATGCGCGAGGATTTGGTTGGGAAACAGGCAATGCCACCTTTTCTTGGAAAACCCTCAAAGCTAACAAAGATGCTGAGATCTCCAGGCTAAATGGGATCTATGAAAAACTCCTGAACAACTCAGGGGCAACCTTAATCAACGGCAGGGCAAGTTTAGTTGGCCCTCATACCATTGCCGTTGGGGATCAACAAATAAGCAGTAAAAACGTGCTGATAGCAACAGGCAGCTGGCCCGTAAGCCCCAACTTTCCTGGTAGCGAGCATGTGGTGCATTCCAATGAGATGTTTTACCTTGAAAGCTTACCCAAACGGATCGTCATCGTTGGTGCTGGCTACATTGGCCTAGAGTTTGCCAGCATACTCAACGGGCTTGGGGTCGAGGTTACGGTGCTTCAGCGAAGCGACCGTATTCTCAAAGCGTTTGACGAAGATATTCAAACCCAGGTCTTAGAACAGATGCGCAAAAAAGGGGTGAAAATTCTCCTAGAAACCCAAATAAAAGAGGTTAAAAAGCAAGAAGATGGCTCTTTTTGTGCAAGTATCAACACAGGCGAGGAGTTGGCTACTGACCTCATATTCTTTGCGACCGGGCGCAAGCCACTCATCTCAGGGCTAGGCCTTGAAAGCCTTGGGGTGGACTTAAAGCCAAACGGAGCTATCAAAGTAAACCAGCATTATCAGACTTCGGTGCCAAATATCTACGCGCTGGGCGATGTAACTGGCAATGTCCAGCTCACTCCGGTTGCAACAGCGGAAGCTATGGTCTACGTGCACAACCTTAAGAACCCTGGCGATTTGAGAACCCTCGACTATGAGCTAATACCAACGGCCGTATTCTCGCAGCCAAATGTGGGCACGGTGGGCTTAACAGAAACTCAAGCCAAGGAAAAATATAAGCAGGTGGATGTTTTTTGTTCCGACTTTCGCACCCTTAAGCATACCCTCACGGAAAATAAGGAGCGCACCTTTATGAAGCTTATCGTGGATAGGGAGTCTGACCGAGTCTTGGGAGCTCACATGGTGGGGCATGAAGCTGGCGAAATTATTCAAGGGATCGGAGTCGCTCTGAAAGCAGGAGCGACAAAAGCCGACTTTGATCGAACCATTGGGATTCACCCCACAAGTGCCGAGGAGTTCGTAACAATGCGGCAGGCAACTCGCTCACATCGTTAACCAGGGGGTCCTCCTTTTTTTGATGGCCTCTAATTTGCCATTTTTATTCCAGTTGACGACAGGCAGCCCTTAAACTAATAAGCTTAGCATCTACTTTTGTACGTAGTAACGTTGTAAGTCAGTTTTCAGGTGAAGCAGAGCAATGGCAAAGAAAAATAAAGTGACCATTAACTACAATGGGGACAGCAAGACATATACCACTAGAAATAGGCTAGGATTTCAGGCCCTTTGCGCCAAGGAAGACACCCCGATCGAGTATGATTGCCGAGACTCGGATTGTGGCATCTGTATTTTCAGAGTTTTAGAGGGAGAACAAAACCTTTCTGCAGCCGAGGAAAAAGAGAGGGATTACCTCAAAGCTTTGCACGCAGATGATAATGAACGGCTTGCATGCCAATGCAGAATTTTAGGGGACGTCACCGTCTTGGTGGAATACTGAGCAAGACCCTCCCGTCCCACATTCATTTTTATGCACCTAATTTCTTTGAAGACCAATCAATTTTTTATTTAAAATACCCAACCAATAATCTCACAACACTCGTACTGTTCTCCAGTTTCTTAAGCAGAGTTATTTAGCCTATTAAAGCCAAAATAGAGTGTAAGCATGATGAAAGAAGAGTGGTTAGGTACGGGGGAAGTGCTGTTAGCTTGTAGTATCTGGGGCCTTGCACCCATACTGTACAAAAACTTCTCTGGCGTCGACCTATACTCAATGCTTATATTTAGGTCTTGCTTTACTCTGCTCACTGCAATCATAACAGTCGTTTTTAAGAGTCAAGTCTACAGTTTATTCTTATGCATGAAAAACTCGCGTAAGTTTCTCTTCACCCTAGGCACTGCATTCATTATCGGGATAGACTGGTCCATATACCTTTGGTCAATTCCAAACGGAAAAGTTGTGGAAGCCACCATAGGCTGCTTTTTAAGCCCAATTGTTTGCATTGCTATTGGTCACTTCAGATTCTCGGAAGTCTTAAATCGACGCACCAGCTGGGCTATATTTCTTTCCTTGATCGGGGTCCTCTTCCTTGTTTTCGACTTAAGTCATTTTCCATGGGTCACCCTGGTCGTCACATTAACCAGCACCATGATTGCAACCCTCAGGAAACTAAACCCCTCTGATGCTCTAACAAGTACGACCTTAGAGTCCTTTTTTCTATCCATTTTTTTCGTTGCAATCGGAACCGTCACCCAAGCTCAGGTGACCTCTATAGGCAGGGATGTAAGTACCATTTGGCTCACCGGGCTTGTGACTTTTTTTCCGGCCTACCTTTATTCCCAAGGTGCAAAAAAAGTCAAGATTTCTTCACTGGGAATGCTAGGGCTATCACGTCCTATTATTCGATTTCTTGTTGCTATCGTTGTTTTGCAAGAAGCTCTTTCTGTAAACCAGATCCTATCGGTTACATGCATCTTTCTGTCTTTCTGCTGTTATTTTCTAAAAGTTAGCGATTTCCTCCCTCTAAAAAGGTACTCAACTGGTTTCAATTGAGATGATTGCCCCTCCATCATCCAACCAAGAATGATCCAGATGAAGTTTAACAAAAAGTTCTATTATTTCTTTCCATTTATTGCAGGGTCAAATAGTCTAGAAAACATGAAACTTACGCCCATCAAGAACGTTATTGCTAGATCCAGGCGTCCAACTATGTTAGCTTGGCTCACTAGCCAAAATAGCCATGGTTGGACAAAACTCCTTTAGATTAGAGGGGTTGTTTTCTTAGGCGTTAATTTAACTAACTATGTAAGGATTAGATGCTCATGAGTGAGAGCAATCGTCCCAAGTGGAGCGGCTCTTTGGGTTTTGTGTTGGCTGCTGCAGGGTCAGCAGTCGGTCTAGGTAATATCTGGAAGTTTCCCTATATCACCGGGATGAATGGAGGTGGCGCTTTTGTTCTAGTCTACCTCGCATGCATTGCACTCGTTGGGGTCCCTGTCTTACTCGCAGAACTCTATATCGGTAAGGTCGGCCAAGCAAATGCCGTCCTCGCCTATGAAAAGGTGCACAAGGAAAAAAGCTTTTGGAGACTACCAGGAGCTTTAGGCTTGATCAGCGCTTTTCTAATTCTATCTTTCTATAGTGTGATTGGGGGGTGGATTTTAAACTTTGAGTGGTGCTCCTTGCTTAATGAGTTTGGAACGAGGCCTGAAGGTGAAATAAAATCTATGCTCTCTGATCTTTTTGAAGACCCAACTAGACAGATTTTTCTTCACTCTATTTTTATGCTTCTCACCGTAGGAATCGTCTTAGGGGGGGTTCAAAAAGGCATCGAGAAGTGGACCAAGCTATTGATGCCAGGCTTAGTTTTAATCCTCATTGGCCTGCTAGTTTACTCCTTATTCCTCCCGGGTTTTGGACAGGCTGCTGAGTTCCTATTTCTCCCGGATTTCTCAAAGCTTTCTTGGGAGGGGCTCCTTGAGGCAGTTGGTCACTCATTTTTCACTTTGAGCGTAGCTGTTGGCGTCATGGTTACCTTCGGAAGCTATTTGTCAAAAGACGATAACCTACCGAGGATGGGTTTTTCTATTGCGATTATTGATACAGTCTTAGCTCTAACTGCAGGCTTAGTGATTTTCACGGCTGTGTTTAGCTATGGAATTGAAGTTGATACTGGCCCCACCCTAATATTTCAAACGCTTCCACTTCTGTTTGGTAAAATGCCCGGTGGATACTTTATCGCTGTGACCTTTTTTCTGTTGATTGCCTCTACTGCCTTAACCTCGACTATATCTATTTTAGAGGTTGTGGTTGCATACTGTACAGAGACATTCAAAGCCCCTAGACGGATTACGACCCTTATCGTTGGTTTTGCTGCGTTTGCGGTGGGCCTATTGAGTGACCTTTCCACCAACCTCTTGAGTCATGTTAAGATCGTAGGCCTTAATTTCTTTGACTTTTTCGACAAGCTGACTTCAAGCTTGTTTCTCCCGTTATCAGGACTCTTAACATCGGTTTTTCTGGGATGGGTGCTAGGGCCCAGAGCGGTCGATGAGATTATAAGAGACACAGGTTTTGAGGCCTACCGCAAAACCCTTTTAATCTGCATAAGGGTTATCGTTCCAATTTCTGTATCGATTATTCTTATTATGGGGCTTGATTGGCTTTGGCCAGCTTAATGCATTACCTCCCGGTTAATTTCTTGACTGGGACAATAAACCACTAAAATTAATTCCCTTCACTTCCACGTAAAATACTAAGCCAGTAAGCTTACCGTTGAACCAACCTTTTAAGGGTTGACCCTCTATACAATAATCATTAGGAATAATATTTGCTAAGGCTATGATGCCCCAAAAGAACATCGATCTTGTGGAGAAAAAGCATGTTTGATTTTCTGATGTCAATCGTTCTTAATTTTACCCCGATAGGTTTGTTTCAGAAGGATGCTAAAATATTATTCTTGGGCTTAGACAATGCCGGAAAAACAACCTTATTATATATGCTTAAAGAGAACCGAGTCCAGGCTCATATTCCAACCCTTCACCCAAACACAGACGAACTGATCATTGGAAACATAAACTTCAAAACCTTTGATTTAGGTGGGCATGAAGCAGCTCGTCGTCTATGGCAGGACTATTTTGCCACGGTCGATGCCGTTGTTTATTTGGTGGATGCATCGGATCGCGTTCGCTTTCATGAAGCAGCTAGGGAGCTAAATGCATTATTAAATGATGAAGAATTAAAGGATGTTCCATTTTTGGTTTTCGGAAATAAAATTGATTTACCTGGAGCTGCATCACCCGATGATCTCAAGTATGCTCTTGGCTTAATGGATTATGATCGTAACTCAGAAGGCAGGCCTCTTGAAATCTATATGTGTTCAGTGATTCGTAGAATGGGATACGCTGATGGATTTAAATGGTTAGCACAAACACTTAATAAAAGAATTTCGATCCTGCCAAAGCCCATTTCAAGGCTGGTAAACGGTTAAATCCAATTTGAATTTTATTTACCTGTAAATTAGTCATTCCGAGCGCACTCGAGGAATCTCCCTCATTATTTGAAATAATTATGGATGAAATTGACGAGATTCCTCGACTGCGCTCGGAATGACTGAAAAAAAATGGGAAAATTGGGAGTTCATGGACAAACTCAGGAGAGTCATTCGAAGCTATGCTTGTAGTGCTTTATAACCGAAGCCATTGGGATGCGACCATCATATAAATGAAAATATCCCCTGGTCCCTCCGGGGTTAACCTCCTTGACTAAGCGGCCTTCTAGTCCCTAATCAAGCGATCTTTTAAATGGTAAAATTGAGGTTTTTTGGCAAATGGGTTTTGATAGCCTTTTGAG
>JABSRF010000157.1 GCA_013215275.1 Oligoflexales bacterium
TCGAGGATCATTATGAGAAGGGAATTACAATTAAAAAGAAGCTCTTCAAGAAAATAGAACAGAAGCTCAAAAGGCATACGTTTCTACCAAAATATAGCGTTCTGATCACACATGAATAGTGGGTAGAATATTTATTTGGAGTTACCTAAATCTGGCCCCTGAACCTCTCCGAGCGAAGATGACAAGATGCGATGCTGGTCCACAAGATACCGATGTGAGCGGATCATCCCTTTTGGCTCACCAGTTGTTCCAGACGTAAAAGTGATGATTGCAGGAGCATCGGGAGGCAAATCAGTCATTGTCAGCTCATTGAGCCCGATCATATTTTCTATCTTAGACACCCTAACCCAATGAGGAATCTTGCGAACCCCACGGGCACGCAAGCCCCAAAGCACCCCTAAGTTTCCAGTGATAAATGCCTTCGGCTTGATTTTTTGAATTAGCTTGTTGATCTTTTCTACCTTCATCCATGGCTCAACCAAGAGGATAGGCACCCCCATGGAAGCCAATCCAATGATAGTCCCATAAAGCATTGGACTGAGAGGGATAAACAGGAGGACATGATCACCTTTACCGATGCCTTTTTCAAGCATCAAAGCCTGTGTCTTTTTAGCGATGATGTCAAGGTCTCTGAAGCTTGCTTCCTCACCCCTAATCATATGAACAGCTGGCTTTTCTGCTTCTTTTTTAATAGATGAGAGGACTAGCTCAACACAGTTCATATACCCCCCTTATACCTATAAACAAAGATTCGGTAGACTTGAGTCTGCTCAGCATCAATGAGGTCCTGATACTGGTGGGTGACGTCCTCATAACCCGTTAAGTCAGTGCCTTCCGGAATCCTAAGATAACAGCGAATCACCACGTGAGCACCGAATTTTAGGCCCTTTTTTAGTCTCTGGAGGTAGTTCTGTTCTTCTGATCCGGAAAAATAAGATGGTACATCGCTAAAGGAGACAAAATCAAACCCTTCAGAATCATCGAGGGCACAACGAATCAGGTCCTTTTGCTCAAAGGACACCTCACAGCGCTTCAATCCCTAATAAATTTCAGGGAAAAATACCTCCTGAGCTTCTACTGGATTTGCCTCAGGGAAAGCAATTTTACCTAGAAAAGATAATTGTAAAAAAAAGTTTTCTCGGGTTAATCCTTGATAAAACAACTTTCGGTAAGCAGTTCGGTAAATTTCATAGTGAGACTCTGGTAGGTTCTTTTTCGCAAAGTTACCTTTGTAAAGGAAGGCATTAAAAAATGCTGCATTCCCAAAAGCCTTCAAAACCATGCGAGGCACTGCCAGCCAAAGTCGGTCTTCAAGGGCCTTATCAAAATAGCGTTTTTGTTCTTCTAGGTCTTCAAACTCAAAGATCTTATCGTAGCTGTCTCCTATAACCTTTTTCAGGGTCAAGGGAACACCCGTAAAGGTTTTCTCCCAGCTACCTTGATACAATAGGCCCTCAAAATCGTGCCTGCGGTAGTAATCGTCAAAATAAGCCCTAGTCTCTCGATCAAGCGACAATTCGGAAAAAATTTCTTCTCGGATTTCACGATTTTCTTTAGTTGAAAATGGCGCAAAGCCCCAGTACATCAAAAATCACGGAAACCTAGGCCATAACTTGCCTTCCTATGCTTTGCCAGCAACAGCTGCTCCTGGGCTAGATCGCAGCAAACCAGGGTTTTTTGAGTATGGGCAGCAAGGGGTAAACTACGGCCTCCACTTCCACAGACACTTAAAACCCTATCAGGCTTCAGGCTTCGAACCATCTGGTACTCTAGACGGCTATCTTCATTTGCTACGGTATAGTTAAGCTTTGAAAAGTATGCTTCATTGCTCATGCATGACCCTTTCGAAGGTTGGTCTTTGAATATTGACTGAATTTTTTTTGATGGCAGCATGCTCACTGCACAACAAGATCTCTTGATCTGTAATGATGCCATTTGGACCACGGATTGCAGCGAGCTTAGCTCCGTGAACCCGTGCAATCTCGTAGATCTCGCTCACTTTTTCAAAGTCGATGGTTCTAGAGAGGGTGTAGTTTTCCATCCTACCATCGAGAGCTAAAAGAGCTGTTTCTGCAAGGCATGCATAGACGATATTATCTTCCAAGCCTAAGTCACAGGTAACCGAGTAATCTCCTGGAAGGATCACCTCACCACTCTCCACGATTAGTACATCAGGCCTGCTTGCAGCTTGCTCGGCACTGAAGCTAAGAGGACGGGAAACATCGCAAATCACAGCCCCTGGTTTGACCTTTTGCAAATCAAAAACATTCCCATTAGGAGCACTGGTGGAGATAACGATCAGATCACTTTCGGACAAATACTTGTTGTTGTTCGTTGCAATTTTAATACTGACATCCGGAGACAGGGCCGTGATTTCATCCTTGATCTCCAAAAGTTTATTTGGCCTCGGAGCAGTCAAAATCAGCCGGTCAACCACGTTAGACAATAGTTTTGCAGACACAGCCCCAATGCTACCTGTTGCACCCACAATCATAGCGGTTGCTCGGTACTTTTTATCTGGGGTTTTTCGCTCGAGAATCCCCATTTTTTTGCAAGCAACCTTTGCAGCCCAAAGTGAAGCTGAAGCAGACAGTGAGTTTCCTGTGGTCACTGGAATGGGGCTCTCAGATGCCACTGTAACCCCCGCATCACCAACCACTTTGGTGAAGGCACCTAAACCAATGATCTGGGCTCCATCCTCCTTAGCCCGCTCACAGAGCTTTATTAGCTTCTTGTAAACATCCTCTGGTTTTGATGCCAGAAGCTGCTTCGGGGTATCAAACAGGGTGTAAACAAGACCCTCTACCCGTTGCCCATCCTTTTCACTCATAACCCCTTGTATTCTGCCATAAGGCCTACCTGGTAGCTTTTTTAAGCCCTGCTCAATTAAACCATTAAATGGTCCCACGATCCCTTTTACAGGGCTCAATAATGGATGTCTGAAAAAATCATTGACACTCAATGGGTGAACAATAAATGCAAATTTCCTTCCCGGCTTAACTGAGTGACGGTGCAGGGTATGCATCCTTGGTTTTAGCTTAGCATCTTCGATAAGATCCAAGACATCATCTGATTCAATGTCCTGATCACCCTCTTTTCCAAGCTGCAATAAGGCTTCCCAAATTCCATAGCTGAGGCTTGTAGGGGAATCGACAAAAGGTTGATCTGGAAGAAAACAGAGAATTTCCTGAACTCCAGCTCTCTTTAGCTGCTTGGACAAATGAGCAGGAACATGATCAAGGAGCAGGATCTTGTTTTTGAATGCTCCATAGTCAAACCGCTCTGCTAAAGTGGCTGTTGAAACGATGATCTCTGCTTGCTCAACCTGCTGAAACCGTGGATGCATGCGTGCCCATTTAGGCAAGATGCAGACATTTTGCGAGGTTTTTGCAAAGGTTTTGAGTCGCAACAATGGTGCAAACCGACTGACATAGTCACTTAGTTCATCCAGGCCCTGCAAATAGTGAGGAATGCCCCAATGAAACACTGGGTCTGCAAAAAAGAGATTTTTGGTGTATTCAGATAAAGTTTCAGCCATTCCTTGACTTGCTAAACCGGAGGCAAAGAGAATCGAAGAATACTGAAAGAGCTTTTCCCCAACCCCAGAGCGTCCAATAGCCCAGGGGACGAAAGAATGGCGAAAGACATAGCCCATGGTGATGGGAGTTTTTTCGGAATTGACTTGAGTCGCTCAGAGTCTGGATGATGGAAGGTTCTGCGTCCAACTCGCACGGGAGGCTGAAAACCTGATAATGCGATCACATCACAATGACCATCATATTTCTTGAGGAGGTGTGCCACCACTTCAGTATCGAAGTCTGCACCATATTGGGATATGCGCACCACATCATCCCGAAACCGAATGGTTCGGTCAAAATTTTGCTTTGAGGTTCCAAAGGATATGCTGACAATATATTTCATGGAAACATCCCATATTTAAATTAGATTTTGCCGAGCAAATTCAAGCATTGAAGTAGCATAGTCTTCAAACTTAGGAAACACCACACTCGGATACTCCTTGCTAATCTTATTGGTAGAATAGCGACATTTTGACCTCATATAGGCCTCGGTTTGCTTGGGTATGCCCAAGGCTTTCAAACTCATCTCAGTCAAAGGCCCTGAGGGAAATGGTGCAAACATATGCCCACAGCGGAATTCACGAAAGACTCTTTCCAGAAGAGATCGGATGGGAACCCCTCCCAATTCACCCATGATATGATAGGTTTTAATAAAACCTCTTACCGGTTTCACAGGAGCATCCACCACCTGAATCAATGCATGAACGGCAATATCCACTGGAACTAGAAAAATTCGTGCTTTTTCACAATAAGGGATCGGATAGACGGGGCTGAATCGAATTAGGGGCAAAGCGTTTAAAAGCCGCTTCAAGCCTCGGATAAGGTAATAAGGGCCATCAACCTTTGAAAAAGCTCCCGTCTTGCTATGACCAACGACAACACCTAATCGATGCACATACTTTGCCACTGGACTTAACCACTTTCTAACACAACCTTCTGCTGCAAACTTGGTTGAACTATAGGCATCAGGAAACTTCTGTCCTTCATCAAACATGTCTTCGGTGAAGATACCTTTATAACCTCCCGCAACTGCGAGGGTGCTAATGTGATGAAAGGCCTTCAAATGCTTCATTCTCTCAGCCAAAGACAAAATATTGTGAGTGCCGACCACATTGGCATCGTAGAGTGAGGATGGGGATGCAGTCAGATCATATAAAGCTGCAGCGTGAATGATCTGTTCGCAATCTGCAATAATGTTAAAATCTTGTGGATTTGCCAGCACTTGTGACTCGCAGATATCTCCTTCAACCCAACGAACACCAGCATACTGCTTAGAATCGAGCGCATTTAAGCTGCGCTTTCGTGCTAGTGCATAGACTTCATGCCCCTGTTCAAGAAGCTGTCCTAGGATCTGCATTCCCAAGAAGCCGGTACCACCGGTTACAAATACCTTGCTCATATTAACTGCTCCATAGCTGCTATGGGCTTAGCATAATTTGGTTGATTGCAAAAAGGCTGAAAAATTTTTATTGCCTGAGGAACTAAGGAAAAGTGAATGCTCTTCGCTTCAGTGAGGAGCTCACCATCTCCAAAAAACTTGAGTGGCCTCGATGCTTTTACCCTTAGATCTGAAGTTTCAAAGGTGATGATGCTTGGATCATGATCAATCGGCAGGCCTCTCAGGGCCCTTAGAATTGCAGCTGCGATTGCAATCCTTGATTTATGGGTAAAAATCGTAACGTTAAAATGACCATCATTGTTGAGGGTATCTGGGGCAATAACAAAATGCCCTCCGATACACGACTGGTTATTGACCAGAAGTAAGCCTGAGGATACAGGACCGTTAAAACCATCAGACTCTATACTCATTGGTAAAGGCTTAAAAGGTTGGAATAATCGTGATGCGACCATTAAGCTATAAGTATGACCTTTCAGCAACCTCATTGCCTGCTTAAATCCAGGAACTGTATCCCGATAACGATTCACCATCTCAGCAACCTCACTGACTAGACCAATGCCACCATTGGTTGCCATGAGCTGATCATTAACCTTGATAAGATCAATGGTTTTGTACTGGCCTGAGCGCACCGATGCGATTGCCTTACTTATTTTGCCATCCATCCCTAGATCATGAGCAAGGTCATTTGCGGTTCCTGTGGGAACCACTAAAAAAGGAATCTGAGCCCGAGACAACTCTTGCAAAATCGTGTTGAAAGTGCCATCTCCCCCGACACATATAACAGAATCGGTGTTTTCAGCAGAAACGCATTTTATTTTCTTTATGAACTCATCCCTAGATTCAGCAGTGATAAAGTCAACCTCACTGCGAAATAGCTTTAACTCAATCTCCTTGCGCCAGAACACGGAGTTTTCCCCTGATGCTTTTTTGTTATAAAAAACCTTTATTTTATGCATAAGCCTTTCCTCAAAATTGATAGGCTATTTTACTAGTATAGTTACGAGTGTTAGCTGTGACTGCCATAGGTGAGCCCTTAGCCCAATGCATGCGCTCACCACCAATGCTGAGGTTCAAATTTGAACCAAGCTTTGTATTGACTGTGGCCTCTTCTCGCTCATCTTCATAGTCAATGCCCCGATAAACCGAGGCTAGTAAGCTTAAATCACCACCCCAAAGCTCATACCGCACCTGCATGCTAAGGCCCTTTTGCTGCTGTTTGTCTAGGATAGGAAATCGATCGAGGTGAGCCTGAAGTCCAATTTGGGTATGATCTTCATAATTCCAGTCGATACCAAGTGTGAGGCTTGAGTACCTCCCATAAGCAATCGTCTCTTGAGAAGTTTGGACTAGCATGGGGTGCTGGGGGCTTATGAGGCCATCGCAACGGAGCACCAGGGTTTCCAAGCTGTATGCGGAGCTTAAGCCAAATGAGTTGATGGCTTCGTATATAGGCATTATCCTGTCAGCTCCAAAGCTTAGTGCGGGAATACGGTTCAAATGCCGATAAGCAAAGACATCAATATTTGCTGCATCAAATAGCAAACCAGCCTTGAAGCCATATTCTGCTTGCTCAAACCAAGCCTCATTCTTAGTCGGTTCCTGTACGCTTAGCCCACCTAGCTCTTTTGGAAGCACCGGATAGGCACTGACAGGGCAGTAGATAAACTCTCCTTGTAATGAATTCAGCGATCCCCCGACTCTTAGTGCAGTCGTCGGAATTTTATTAGCATCCAGATCCAGGGGCGAAAAATTGCGAATATCTCGGGCATTCACAAGGTCGGAGGGACGGTAACCAAAGGTCTCCCCCCAGTCCACGATCATCGGGCCAACGGAGATCAAAAAAGAGTCAAAAAATAGATTTAGAATTGCAGATCGAGCTTCGACTCGGCTACGATCGAGTTTGTTTTCCACATCAACAGCATTATTCATCCAAGCTAATACCGAGAGGTTAAAGCTGTAAAAACCCTCTTCGGAGTCAACATCAAGCTGAGCTCCACCATATGGTCTGAAGACTTTGAAACGGCCTATTTCTGCATCCCACAGTGCTTCAAGACCAAGCTCTTTGCGAGTGCTTACCTCACCAAACGCGGAGGGCATGAACACAGACAGGCAAAGGGATATCAATAGACGTGAGTAACTCACTAGCGGCTCCTAGTTTGAAACCCACTCAGGTTAAATTTTGAGGAAGGAATTGACTTTATCGACATCTCCTTAATCACAATATTTGAAAACCGATGCTCCTTGATCGCATCTTTAATAAGAATTTCGCTGGGTCTTATTTTACCAGCTAACTTTTTGTAAAATCGAAATTCTGCATTCTTTAAAACCTTACCATATTTCGTTAAATAGTCTGCCCTAAGAGGTCTGTAGCTCTCTTTTTCGATAAATGCCCTAATTTTTTCATAGGTAAGGCCCTTTTTGTTTGCCTCGAGCATGAGTGTCCAGGTTTTCTCATCCGAGCCTATGATTTTTGCGTTGTAATCCTTTGCCCATCTCATCCTGCTAATATCACCATTAGCCGCTTCCCCCGTCAGCTTCTGGCTCAAACTGACTCGCACTGCTCTTTTTAGATTTGGAATAAAAACCCACATATTCTCATCGACCATAAGCAAATCTCTGCCCTTATCACGCCTCGGAGCTAGGGTTTCAACGATGGTCCGGTTGTTCCCTTTCGTCATCACCTTAAACTCACTTTCATCCCCTCCGGCAGAACTTATAGCCACAAGCATTTGAAAGTCTTCTTCAGGGTTTCGAATCGCGTCAGCCTGCTTCAAAATACTAGCTGCATCAATGTTGGCCAATGCAGGCTGGGTGGATGAAAGCAGCAGCATGAAAGCAGCAAGTAAGAAAAATTTATTATGATATTCAGGGAGAACCATAACCCCTCCTTTTAAAGACTACGAAGTGCCTTTCCAATAGGCATACGAGCGACTTGGACCGATGCAAAAAAGGTACCAAGCAGAACACAAAGCATACATAGCAAGATGGATTCAGCTGAGCCAAAAAGCTGCAACTCAATGAAAACCCGGAACTGCCTCATGATCCCTGGGCTAGGAGGCATCAGTATCCCTTGGCCCAAGATGCTTGCATTTAAAAGTAGAGTAAAGACAGCTCCAATCACGGCCCCCATAAACCCTAGGATTGCCCCCTCCGCTAAGAAAAGGCTGATCACTTGCCTAATGGACTCCCCATTTGCCCTCAAATTGCCGACTTCTTGTTTTCGCTCTAGGACACTTGTGAAAACTGTATTGAAGATCCCCAGAAGCACAATGACCAAAATAATCAGCTTGATGACTTGAAACTGCGAGCCTAGCCAATCGACTGCATGCTGGTAATAGACTTTAGGTAACTCCAAATAAATGTCCTACCCATTGATGGTTAATTTTAGTACAGTTCTGGCCTGTGATTGCGCACTC
>JABSRF010000158.1 GCA_013215275.1 Oligoflexales bacterium
ATAGCATTCAATAACAAGTTTTAGTTTTACTTATACAAAGCTATTTTTGGTCTGGACAGTGGGGTCCACTTCACCTTGCATTCATTAGGCATCGCCAAAGAAATTGACATTCGCGCTTAATGATATTAGATTATCAATAGCAAATCATGTTCAAAATCGATTGAAGGACTAATTACAAAGTGGGACAAAATATTGGAAAAATCCCCAGCAAAACTGATCATTACTTCTCTTCAGCTCTACCGAAAGACTTAGCAAACATCTATGATGAGCAAGTTTCTCTTGGGGTTTGGAATCCACCATTTGATGAAAAGAGAAGCCAATATGCTCATAAACTTGCAGCCAGTGACTTCCAGTTTGCAGAAGTCGTCACACTCGATAGCCTAAAAGATCACCTTGAAAACTTTCCAGACTTTCCTGGTGCAAAATCTATGAGGGCATGGATCTTTGAACTCGCTGAGGTGTTTTCCCTTTTATTCAAGCAAAAAAAAATCGGAGTCAAAGTGTCAAGCCAGGCGAGGCCAATGTGCCCTAAATTTCATGTAGATCATGTGCCTGCAAGGCCCCTGCATTGCCTGCATGGTGAAAGCTGTCTGTGGATTAAGGATGGGAATTACTTTAACAAGGGCTCACGAGTTCAGGACTGGGTATCCAAAGTAGAAAAAACCCCCGAAGAAGTCAAAGTCGACCAGCCTCCCAAAGGAGCTGTGGTCATTATGAAAGGCACAGGTTGGAACAGTGGCTCGATTCCGATTATCCATCGCTCTCCCGAACATGATAGCCCCCGGTGTGTGCTAACTTTAGATTTAGCAGATAACATAAGCTCATTCGCTACACGCGTAAGCAGATGATGCATAATCACTAATATTTTTGCGAGGAAACAAACCCATGATGGATCTGGTCCCGGAAGTCTTGGATGGTGCCATTGTATTAAACCTGCAAAATAACTGTATGACGAAATCACATAATTGTGAAGGGTGTACTTCTCTCATGTTGAATGTATACAACTGGATCATGCAATCAGACTTAAAATACATCATCATCGATCTACAAGATGAAAAAGATATCTGTCCGACTTTTTTAACGGAGGCATTGCTCCTAAGAAAGCGGATAAAAATACCATTCCTTTTCGCAGGAGTGATGGAAAAGGCTCAATCTTATTTGGAGAAATTTAACTACTTTGAGTCCTACCCTATCTTTGTCACTGCTGAAGACGCTGTGAGGGCATTGAGGATTATGCACCCTTCACTCACAGAGTCAAATGTAAGCATTCCAACAAAGTTTGGCCTGCCTTTGTTGGCAGGTTGGAGGCAATTGCAAGGCTTGGTGGGAGATCATCATAATCAGGCTAAGGCAACTTTTTAATTCATACACTAGCTTTGATCTGTGACATTCTTTTCTTAAGCTCATTGACCAGTATACGCTTGGAATAAGGCTTCATAGCCTTCCATTCGTCACACTCTCTTCGCGTACGACCACACCCGATGCACCAGCCCTTTGGACCATTGAATTCACAGATATCAATACAAGGGCTTTTATTCTTCTTCCCCATACAGCTAACTCCATTTGCTGACTAAGCTTAAACAGGTCTCAAATAGAACGTAGAACCGAGTCAACTCCTGCCTCAAGCTGGCGGAGCCGATTAAACTCTTCATAAAGCCTCTGCTCTAGGTTCTTGAAATTTAAAGGAAGGGTTCTCTTGCAGATATGGTAGCCTTTTCCGATAGTCTGATACCCCTTCCAACTCTTGATCCGTTTTCCCTCAATATCAAGGAATTTATCAATAAACTCTTGCTGAGCAGGACAATCTTCTTCTGCGTGCATACAGATGGGAAATTCTTTTTGCTTTAGCTGTGGAGCTTCAATAAAGGTCTCAAAGTGAATTCCACCTTGATTCTCATTAAACCAGTTAGTCTTATAAAGCTGGAAATAATCACCTCGGTTGTAGATATCCCAACTATCATCAAACCAGCTTGCCTGCCTTATTTTTTTCTCAAAATTTCGGAATACTGACTTCACATCTTTCATAATTTACAGCTTTCTCAAATCTTAATTTTTCTCTTAGGCTCTAGGAAGGGTCACCCCTGTTTGCTTCATATACTTGCCTGCCCTATCGGCATAGGAAGTCTTACATAACTCATTTCCTTGCAGAAAAAGAAACTGACATGCACCCTCTCCAGCATAGATCTTTGCGGGCAAGGGTGTGGTATTCGAAAACTCTAAAGTCACATGCCCCTCCCACCCTGGTTCGAGGGGAGTTACGTTGACAATGATTCCACACCGAGCATAGGTGGATTTTCCGACACAGATGACCAGTACATCATTCGGGATTCTAAAGTATTCTACAGTCCTCGCTAAGGCGAAACTGTTTGGTGGAATAATACAGACGTCGGTTTCCTTCTTAACCAAACTTTCATTGTCGAAGTTTTTCGGATCCACGATCGTTGTATTAATGTTAGTAAAAATTCTAAACTCATTCGCCACCCTGGCATCATATCCATAGGATGAAACCCCATAGGAGATGACCCTATCATTTTCAGATTCTTTTACCTGATCTTCAACAAACGGGGTGATCATGTTTTCGCTTAGTGATTTTTTCTTAATCCATTTGTCAGACATTATAGACATATTTTTCTCTTTGTTTGGCTAATAAATAGGTTAGATAGGCATTTTGTATCATGCCAAAAGAACCGTGATCATTGAAGTCATTTTAGTCATTGCCGGCTGAAAACAAAGCCTCAATATCACCCTTAGTCACTTCATTGATGGCTTTGTGAATCTTTTTTTGCTGTGTCTTCTCACCTGCCTTAATCAAGGCAATGACGGTCTCAATTGGAGGGCATCCTGGCTCCTTGCATTCGAGCTGGGTGACAAACACAGTTGTTTGCTCATCAAGTTCGAGCAGCGAAGAAACCTGATTTTTTATAGCCGTAATGTTTTTAGCACTCGGCTTTGGCAGTGAGTTAGGACCTATGTTGAACATGATCAGCCTCTTTGTTTTCTTCAGTCATCTCTAAAGAGCCATCAACCTTAACATCCTTGCTGGAGTTTTTAAGATCCAGGGTAACCAAGGTCCCGTCCCTTTGCCCAACAGCCAACCTGCCTCCACGGCACCACCTGAGGCAACTTGCAGGAGATGGTAGTCGAAAAATCTCAATAACCTCCTCGGTTACCAGGGGGTTCCAAAGGAATAAAAAACCATTAGCATCGCTTGAAACCAAGTAGGTCCCATCTGGCTGAAATGCCAGCTGAGTGATCTTATTGAAATGACCATCGTATTGCCTCGGAGTTCTCCCAGAAGGACCTGGGCCACTGCAATCCCACAAGGCTATGGAGGAGCCTCCCCCTGTGGCTAGCCATCGGCCGCTTCGGTCCCAACTTAGCTCAAGCACCTTGGTCGGAAAGCCCCACATTTGCGCATCCTCTCCTGACTTGACGTGCCAAAAGTGCACCGTCGCATCCTGCTCACCACTTGCAATATATTTTGAGTCAGGGCTCCATGACAAGGCCAAGCTAGAGCCCTTCCATTGGTACTTCCGTGTTTTTTCCTGCTTACCAGGCACATGGATGCTTAGCCCATTGTATGCAGCTGCAGCGATCCCAGAGCCATCGGGATTCCAAGCTAAATCTGCAATCGTACTATCATGGTCTAAAGAGGTATAGAGCTGCGTGCCTTCCTCATTCCAAAGCCTTAGATGACGCCCTGCAGAGCTTGCGAGAACTTTACTCCGAGGGTTATAGGCTACTTTGGTGACCCAAGGGTCTCCTGCTTCGAGAGTCCTTAGCTCCTGCCCAGACTGCCCATCCCAAATTTTAACTAGGCCATCTTGTCCAGCAGTCGCAAACTCAGCTCCATCAGATCGCCATGAAAGCGAGTTGGCACCGTTAGCATGAAACCCCACCCTTTCAAAAGAAAGCTCCGAATCTTGCTGATGCACCAGGTAGACAAACCCTTCAACCGTCGCTGCAGCAATCCGCGTTCCATCTGGAGACCAGGCAAAGTCAATGATGTAATCTCCAAAGGAGACATAGCTTAACTCCTCAAAGCCTTTGCCACCTTCCTTTATGCTATCTATACGAGACATTCATTAAATCCCTTGTTTAAAGCATTGCGATCTAAGTTGCGGCCAATGAAAATCAGTGAGTTTAACCTCTCTCCCTCATTCCAAGGTCGATCCATACGACCATCAAATAGCATATGGACCCCTTGAAATACGTAACGCTCGGCTTTGCCCTCAAACGATAAGACTCCCTTCATGCGGAAGATATCAGGGCCTTGAGTCGCTAGAAGCTCACGCATCCAATCTTGAAACTTTTCAAGATCTAAATTTCCAGGTGTATTGATCCCAACAGATGTGACCTCTTCATCGTGCTCATGGTCGGGCTTATACTCCCGAGCAAAAAGAGCCTCTAAGCGATGGCCTTCCGAGTCACATAAAAAGGCCTCAAATTCGTCGGGATGATGCTCGGTAAATAGGACGTATGACCCATCTTTTGGAACCTTTAAAACATAGGTGAACTCTTCCCCACCTTCGAGCTCAATCTGACTCAGCTGTTCGCTTGGCTCTATGGCGCTGCCTGACTTTAGGTCAACCTTGGTATCGGAAAAAACGAGGACCGCTTTTTCGACGGTATCTCGCATAGCAGCTTCGCTTGCAGAATCTGCAGCCCTAAAATTTAAACTCATTGCAGGGTCTGGGCCTTGTTTTAACTTCAGATGGTAGTCGCCTTTTTTAAGCTCAAATAAGCCACTCCATTCAAATGGGTACTCTGGCTCTAGGAACTTAGGGTCGACTTCTAGTGCTCGGCTCAAGTCAAAACCACCAAGATTTAGAACTTTTTCCATCGCTATTTCTGAGTCTTTGGTTCGAAATACCTTTGCAGCCGAATTCATCGAGTGAATGCGGGCTTCAAGCTTATCTAGCTCTTCAGGAGTTACGAGGTCAATCTTGTTTAACATGATGACATCTGCAAAGGCGATTTGCTCTTTAACCTCATCGTTTTCGTCAATGTGTTGTATGACATGCTTGGCATCTACGAGGGTTACCACACCATCAAGGCTCATGGCCTCTGCCATCTCATCATCCATAAAAAACGTTTGGGCGACGGGACCAGGGTCAGCCATCCCTGTGGTTTCGATCATGATGTAATCGAACTTGTCTCGTCGTTTCATTAGGTTGCCAAGAATCCGTATCAAATCTCCCCGCACTGTGCAGCAGATACAGCCATTGTTCATTTCAAATATTTCTTCTTCAGCACCAATCACCAGATCATTATCAACACCAATTTCCCCAAACTCATTCTCGATGACAGCAATGCGCTTTCCATGATTTTTAGTCAATATATTGTTTAGGAGAGTCGTTTTACCTGCACCTAGAAATCCAGTTAGTACAGTAACTGGAACTTTTTGTTGACCTTGAGCTTCCATTTCAAGTTTCCTTATGGGAGTTAAAGACAGATTTATTTGCGATAAACCTACTGATGTTTTTCTTATCTTAAGCCTGCGAGGCGTAAATTTTCGAGCTTGAGCGCTTCATTCTTCGCACCTAAAAAAACTGTTTGACCATCTTTTAAAAGCATTGCCCTAGTCGACTTACTTGGCAAATGCTCTAGGTCATGAGACACCCAAATTACTGAAAGTGACCTTTTTTTAGCGATGGTTTCAAGGGACTCAAGCAGCTTTTTAGCTGTTATGTAGTCTAAGCCTGCTGTCGGTTCGTCGCAGAGCAAGAGGCTAGGCTCTAGTGCCAGGGTGCCCGCAAAAGCCACTCGTTTTTTTTCCCCAAAGCTAAGACGCGCAAGGGGCTGATGAGCAAGGTGTGCAATGCCCATTTCTCTTAGCCAGTATTTGGCCATTTCTTCTGCTTTTTCGCGTGCAATCCCATGCTCTGTGAGACCCCAAAGAACATCTTCCATGGGAGTCGTAGCAAAAAACTGGTCATCTGGATTTTGGAATATGAAACCGGCTCTTATAGATTCTGGTGCGATGGATCCCGTTTTAGGCTTGAGTAGTCCGGCAATTAGTTTTAACAGGGTCGTTTTCCCCGAGCCCGACGGCCCTGTAACAAAGAGCCATTCCCCACTAAAGAGGTCCAATGAGATATCTTTCAAAACCTCACCACGATCTTTAAAGGAAACCGAGCAATTTTTTATGGAAAGTTGCTCACTATCTGAAGCACCTGGGCTGTTTCTTACAAACAATGCATCCTCGATATGGTATGCTCGTTCGAGAGACGAGGCTATGCCTCCTGCGATGGCACGCGAGACATTTGCAGGACGACGATATTTCTTACCTGTCCTTAAAAAAGCAGCTTGAAACCTTTTTCGCAAGCAATCGAGGATCACTTGACCTTGGAAGATTCCTCGATCAATAAAGAGAGCCAATTCCTTAAACACCCTCAGCCTTAAGAATTTTCTTTTAAACTCTGGCCAAGAAACACCTGAGCCGTACCAGTTCAATAAAGTCAAGCCAGCAAAAGTCTTCGATAGCTGTAAATGTAGGATAGAACTATCACTAAGCAACAAGGTTCCCAGAATAAAAATGAGAAGTATATTAAAGGTGAAAACACCTAAAATAGTCCACCGAAGAAAGCTTGTTCGCTCAAACATCATTAAAGATGAAAAAAGAATTCCTAATGCCAAATTCAAGATCTTATTCTGGACTAGAATAAAAAAAAGCATGAAGAAACAAAGGATATAGTTCCGGATCGCTATAGGAATAGAAGCTCTTGAGGAGTTCTCAAAAAGAAGCTCACTTTCCTCACTATGCATGCTTTACTTCCTTACCAACTCTAACTCCCCTTAACCTCTCAAGCGACTTGCCAACAAGAAGCCCAGAAATAAAGAAACCAAGCGAAAAGAAAAAAAGCTCTACCTCTCCTTCAATCCAAGGAAACAAGTCCCATCCACCGGAATTTAAGTCCTCAGCAACTTTGGCGAAAACGGTATCATCAATCGCACCAAAGCCTTCAGCAAAAGCTGCATTCATAGAGCACGTAAAGGCGAAAAGTAGGAAAAGCATCGTGGATGCACCCAACTGAGGCACCTTAAATTTAAAAGCTCCGAGAATGTTTGCAGGAACAAAGTCATCGCGGTATTTTGCTAAATAAGCGAGAATCGATGCACTCAAAACCCCCTCTAAAAGTGAAAGAGGGCCCTGTACTGGCAGAAAACCAAGGGTCACAATTTTAACTGTTTCCAAGAAATGCTGCTTGTCAGAAAGAGCCCAACCAAGCAAGATAGAGTCAGCCATATAAACTGAGATACTTCCTATAAAACAGGAAAGCCCAATCAACAAAGACCCATCAAGCCTTAACTTCTTTAACGCATAAAAAACTAGGTAGGTCATCCATGGGCCTATGACTCCGAGGGTAAGCACATTCGCACCCAAAGTTGTTAGTCCTCCATGGGCAAAAAATAAAGCTTGGAGGAGGAGCACACATAAGGTCGGTAAGACTAGAAGCCGAGGCCCTAGAACCAGTGCTAAAAGAGGAGTCGCACACATATGAGAGGTTGCCCCAGCAATGGGAACTGGAATCGGAAGCAGCGTCACTGCAAAACAAAGAGCAAAAGCCAGGGTTAGAAAAGGCTTTTTATCCTCTCGCTTTATCGAGTTATTGAGGCTACTATATTTTTTATAACTATCGATTACCAATGGTAAAACGAGAGAAAAAGTAATAACAGCGGGTTTTACCGGAAGAATTCCTTCGGAAAGATGCATTGACTATCGCCTTATCGATAAGGTATTATCAGTAACCGTTTATTGATAACTGAGTATCAATAATCCAACAAGGTTTTTTTTGGATGGAAAGAAAAACAAAACAACGCGATACTATTTTTGAGGTACTCAGAGCAGAGAACCGCCCGTTAAGCCCACAGGAAATTTTAAACTACGCTCAGACAAAGATTCCTAAACTCGGCATTGCCACCGTATACCGCACCATAAAAGAGTTTTTGTTGGCAGGTGAGATCACAGAGGTAAAGCTATTTGGTAGCTCGCCGAGGTATGCAATCAAAAGCCAAGAGCACCAACATCATTTTTGGTGCAGGATTTGCGACGGTTTATTTAATATTGGCGGCTGCCCCGGAACCTTAAACTTTCAACCACCACAAGGGTTTAAGACTGAGTTTCATGAGGTGATTTTTAGAGGTCTTTGCAGCAGATGTTCTGCTTAAAAAACCCGAAAATCACCTACCTATCAATGGCTTTCTAAAGCTTCCTGCAAGTCAACATAAACAATTTCCGCATTCTTAATCAGAAGTTTCCACAAAGTAGCACCATACTAAACTCATCTAGTATCTGAATCTATTGATAGTCGAAACCATA
>JABSRF010000159.1 GCA_013215275.1 Oligoflexales bacterium
TATTTTTTTCAAGTACAATTTTTCTTTGAATTTTGGACGGCAAGATTAATTTTGCATTTTCTTATTGAATTCAAGTTCTTAAAGAGTGGTACCAGCTCTATCTGAATGCGAAGAAAATGGACAAGACTGCTCGAGAGTTAAATGCCGAAGTACTCTATGCACTTGAGTACTGTCACTATCGTTTCCGTGAAGGGCTTGCCAAGTTGATCAACACCATTGATAAAGCACAAGCCTTTCTTCCTGTTGAAAGCTATCAGTCATTAAGAAGACGGTTAATGATCTGGGTTAGGTTGCAGAGAGTGTATGCAAACCACTTGGGTTTTTATTGGTTAAATGAAAAAGCGAATGAAACCGAGCGCGAGGAATATTTTTCTAAGCTAAATAGTTTAAAAAAGCGTATGTGGCAGACTATTTACCTTGAAGTCAAGCCTAGAAGGTCGTTTTTGATCAGAAAACAGATTGCTTACATGTTAGCTGCAGGTTTTGCTGCTGTCTGGGCACTGCTCGCAGATCTTTGGATTCGGTTTAAACTTCCTGCAAAGAGTGGACTTGGCGAAGGCCTTAGTGACTTTTTAGAGTTCAGTGGCCTCCTCGTTATCATTGCTTTTGTGCTTGCATATGTCTTGAAAGATCGGATTAAAGAGACTGCAAGATCAAAGCTTAACAAGGGGATTTTAGGCAAAAACCCTGACTTTAGTGAGCAAATCTTGTGGAAGGACTCAAAACGACGACCCCACAATTTAGGAACGATTCAAGAGTGGATGAGTTTCATTGCTGACGAAAAAGAGCTGCCTAGCGAAGTAGAGCAAATCAGGGCTTTGCACGGAAAAAAGAGACTATTCAGTGGAGAACAAGTCGTTTGCTACCGCAAGAGGATCGAGCTAAAACCAGTAGCCCTTAAAAAAGTGCCCTTTTCATCTTTGTGCTTGCGAGATATCATCCGTATTAATGTTAAGCGTTATATTGCCCGTTTGGGTGATCCAGTAAGCTCCTACCTTTGCTTAAGTGAAGCGCAAGGGTCTGTGATCCTTCCTATGCCCAAAAGCTATTATTTAGACATGGTTTTAAGGTATTCTTATCAAAATCGCTGGAGGAAATATGATGGCCTTGCGCTGGATTTTAATCGTCTCGTGCTTAATAAGGATGGTTTGGTGAGGATTGAGAGGCTATGAAACGTTAGTTGGAGAGAGGTATTAATATAGGGTTGCTGCATTAGATAAACTATCTGATGTTGAATTTCTTCGAGGTGCTTACTTTTCCTGTGCTTAATTTTCTTTTAAACTCACTGGTTCTAGATTCTATTTCTGAGGTGGGAACATCTGGTGCAATTTGTCTGAGTATTATTTGATCGATCTCAGTGTCGATCTTAGCATACCTAGCATTCTGGTCGGTTAAGAAGGCCTCTCTAGCGAAGTTAAAATCTCTTTCTCTTGTCTCGATGTCCAATCCTAATTTCGCTTGTTCAGCGCTAAGGTAAGCAATCTTCTTATTCGATTGATCCAGCTTTTTTAACCATTCTATTCTCTCCGCATAATCATTCTCTAGGGTGTTTAGAACTCCCGAATCTATATTCGAAGGCAGCCCCCTATAGGTTGTCCTTATCTCCTCCAATTCTCCTGAAATAATGCTACGAAATTCAGCCTCAGTATTCGTCCCTATTATGGATTTTTTTTGGGATTCAAGGGATTCGATGTTTTTTACATTTTCTTCGAATCTTAATTCAAGCTCGTTTAGTTTATTGAGTCTATAACGGTCTGACGATACAAAATTTCTCTCGAAATTTCTAATGTCCCTGAATCTAGCTTCTTGAACTCGAAAAAGCTCATCTGGGTCTGAAATTCCCAAGAATCTCAATTCACTTTTCAATGAAGAAATTTCAGAAAGAACTTTTTGCCTTTTTAATTGGGTACTACTTTGTTCGTTTTCTAACACCGATATTTCACTATCAGCACTGCTGTGGCGTTTCTGTGTGTCAACCTGATCTTGCTTTAGGTTGACAATGTCCTGCTCTAAGGCTCGAATGCGCTCATTGTTTAACTCTAGGTCAGAGCCACTCAAAAGTGGTCCGAGTTGCTTTTGACCTTCTAACTCAATCTCAGCCTTAATGATCTTATCCTGCAGGTCTATCAATTTGGCCGTGTCAAGCGCATATCGTCCTTGTTTTTTATCTAGCTCAGCAGTTATGGAATCTAGTTGGGCAGTATACCGTAAATTTCGTGATACGTTGGTTTTTAAAGAATCTATAATTGTCGTTCGGGAGCTCAGGTATTTTTTCAAATTTGCTTCTTGATAATCCCTTGGGTAAGCGTTAGGAAATTCAGCGTTGAGGCGTCCTAGCAATATCTGACGGTGAGAGTTGAAATCCACATTTCGTTGATTTAGCTCGTTTACCGGTACTCCTTTAGCTCTCTGTTCAATATAGTAGTTAGCTGCAACTCCACAGTTGTGTGCGTCTATCTGTCTAATTCCTTTTCCCGTTCGAGAGTTCTCAAAAGTAATTGGTGAGGCAGACTCATATAAGCGGTTTGAGACTCTTTTGATATTCTCATCGTTTGTCTCCGCAGACAGCTCATTGATAGCTTCAACTACAGCTAGTTGGAGTTCGGTGATTTTGGCCCTAGCTCCGGAACCTTCAAGCTTTTTTTCTCCAGAAGGCCAGTCGTAAGAGTCCCAATGCTCAAATTTTGTTGGGGTTTTAGAGTCAAGGTCCAGCATAACCGTTTCCCAATGACCGGGTGTATTCACTGGAAATGCTAAAAAAGGAAGAGTTTGTCTTTTCTTAAAGTACTCGGCTAAAGCATCCTTCACCTGAAATTTAAGAACATCTTTGTCATAATTTGTAAAGCTTTTTGAATCTGGAGTTGTTTCAGCAACTTCAATAACAAGAAGGTTGCCTTTCCCACCTTGAGGGTCTGCTGTCGTAGACTGTTCGATGATATTTCCGGACCTGATGACATCATCGCTATTTAGCAAAGAGTCTGCCCCTGTTCCTATACCCCCCGTTAGGAAAAGCATTTCAACATTAGTGTCTATTTCGCCTGTATTATTAACGTTATCTGAGTTCAGTGGCTTCGATTCATCAGGGTTTTTACGTTTTTCTTTACATGCTGACAAAGCAATTAAAAGAACAAGCATAAACGCTTTCAACGTTTGGAGATTTTTTTGAAATTTATGCATTTTTTGACCTCTAGGAAACCGTCCTCATAGAAAACATGAGAAGATCGGAACTTTGGATCCATATGTTTAGTTTAAAACTTTTATAAAAAAGCTATTTTCAATGGAGGGTTTTAGCCTAAGGCTTAATAGATCTTAAAAAGTTACTAGGCTTTCAGAGGAGGTCAAAGAGGGTTTGAGGACATTTACCTGCTGACAAGCTTCAATCCCACCACCCCAGCTAGAATCAACAAAATGCATAAAAGCCTTATCAAATTAACTGATTCACTAAAAAATATGATGCCAATGACAGCAACCCCTACGCTTCCAATACCGGTCCAAACCGCGTAAGCAGTCCCTAGAGGGATAGTCTTCATAGCAGTAGCAAGAAAATAGATACTGAGACCCATGCAAATTGTGATGGCGGAGTAGTGCCCAAACCTTGGCAAGCCGAAAGAGTGCTTGAGGCCGATAGCCCAAAAAATTTCGAATACGCCAGCAAGACCCAAAAATAACCATGACATAAGATCATTCCTAATACCTGTTTGGGTCGTCCCGATCGTAGTCATTTGCCGGCTGAGGTCGTCCTGAACCAGAAGAGCTTAGTTTTATGTAAGACTTCGGACTCTAGCAAATATTTACGACGATTTGGAAAAAAAATGAAAAATCATTAAAATACAGATGGATAACTAATTTAGGTAGACAATCAAAATAAGCAATGCGAGGGCAGCTCGGTAGATAGCAAAGGCAAAAAAACCAAAGCGGGAGATAAACCCCAGGAAAAACCTAATAGCCAGGCAGCCAACCACACAAGAGGTGATAATGCCCACATAAAAGCTGGGCTCCCCCAAACTGGCCAAAAAATCTTTATAGTGTAGCAAAGCAGCGCCTCCCATAGCAGGGGTGCCAAGCAGGAATGAAAAGCGTGCCGAAGCATCTCGGCTTAAGCCAAGGGCCCTGCTTGCACTTATGGTCGCACTACTTCGGGATACCCCTGGGATGAGGGCGCATGCTTGAGCTAATCCGATATACAGGCCCATTTTGATGTTAAGCTCTTGCATGCTCAATGAACGGCTGGATTTTTTATCAATAAACCATAGTAAAAAGCCTACGCTAGCAAGAGGGAGCGTAATGCTCAAGGGGTTATGAAAGAGTGCTTCAATATGATCCTTTGCTAGGATTCCAATCACTCCTGCAGGCACTGAACCCAGTAATAAAGCGGGAAGTAACACTGAGCCTTCAAACGTCTTTTTACCTTTGAATAGGCTGGTCGTGGTGCCTTGCAGTAGGGCTAACCAGTCTCTCCAAAAGTAAATGAGGACAGCAACAAAGGTACCAAAATGGAGTGCTGTATTGACAGCTAGGGGAAGGGGCTTACCCTCCATCAGCCAAGAAACAAAGATAAGGTGAGCAGAACTGGATACTGGAAGAAACTCGGTGATCCCTTGAATGATGCCGAGAATTGCGGAAAAAATCATAAGTGCACAGCTCCTTTTTGTTTCCTAAGCTGGAAAAGCATTGGTCGATAGATGACTTAAAGTCATGCTCTCGCATTATAGGAATTTTTGCCAGATGCTCCTATAGACAAAAAACAGCTGGAATCAAAGTTAGATGGGAAAGCAAAGCTTTCAGTGCTAAGTTTGAGTGGAATCTGTAGGAGATACTTAAGAATTTGGGGCTGTTGCTTGCTCAGCAAAGATGGTTTTTTTTGCGAGTTCGACAAGGTGATTTATGTCATTGTCCTTCAGCTCTCCATCAAAGCTAAATATGACCTCTCCCTTTTGGTTTAGCAGAAGAATGTCATTGCTATCGTCTTTGAGGCCCCAATTTTTTACTAGGGATTTGTTGATATCTTTAACATAAATGGTATCAGGGTACTTTTCTTGCTTGGACTTGATAGCGCTGTTAATCCAAGAATTTGGAAGCCAAGATGCGGCCATGTTGACCACTGCGACAGAAGCAAACTTGTCTCGTGGAAACTTCTCTTTTTTTATGGCTTCTGTGGCTTTGTTGTTGAGGTCTTTAGACCCTGGGGCTGAGTAGACAACAAGGTGAACTTTGCCTTGAAGCTCCTTGCTGTCCCAAGTCTTGCCATCGATTCTTCCGCCGGCATCACCCTCTAGCTTAATTTGAGGAGGAACTTGGCCAATTGGAAGGGTTGCAAAAGCAATTTTCGACGCTAATAGACAGCAAAAAACCATTACCTTATTGCGAATCATAAGAGCTCCTACTTGGTGCTAATTGTTGTAAATCCTTAAAGGGAGTGATACTCCTACAACTCGCTACTAGCAAGGGATATTTTCCTTTGTTAATCACCAAGGAGTTAGTTTGAAACCCCATATTAGGCAGTCTTTAGCCGCAAAAATCGTTGCTGTTGGCTTTATTATTCTTATTCTATTAGGTAATTTCTGGGTCGTAGGGCACTTATTAGGGCGTCAGCCTTCAGAGTGGATGAGTGTGTTAGGGCTAGGAGGCCTGGCTTTGGTTTTGATAGGAGGGGTTTTTTTGATGATTCAGATTGTTACGGATCACTTTGATGCAAACTGAGGGACATAAACGGGATCTCGTTATAGGGTATGAGCAAGGCTCGCTGGTGATAGATGGGTGGGATACGAGCAAGCAAAAGTACTGTCATCAAGTGGTTTACGATAAGCGAACCCATCAGCATAGAGCACCAGCATATTGCTACCGTGATCTCATCACTCACTTGATAGAGGATAAAGTTCCGTATAGGGATGAAGCACGGAAATACGAAAAAATAGACGCATCGCTGAAGAAGGAAATTGTACCGCGCAGTCATCAAAGCAGTGCTTTGAAGGCTTGGGAAGAAGCAGGCTATCGAGGCCTAGTCTCCTTGCCAACGGGTGCAGGTAAAACGATCCTTGCAGTTCTTTGTATGGCAAAGCTAGGTCGTTCGACTTTGGTGGTAGTGCCTACGATTGATCTGTTAAATCAATGGCAGGTCGTGCTCCGCAGCTTCTTTAAGCTTGAAATTGGTGCCTACGGTGGAGGTGAGAAAAACCTCCAGCCCATTACCGCCTCAACCGTAAAGCCCCTGGATTTATCCATGGGGATATAAGGTTGCCAAAGTGAATGTTAAACGAGTGTGACTGAAGGAACATGAGTATTAACATGAGCTTCCCTTCTAAAGTGCGTTAATATATATTGTTTAGGCGTTTTAACGCCTAGGGTAGGGCATACCCGAAGTAATGCTTGTGGAGCTACTCGGCTACGAGGGCGTAGAAGCAAGAACCTTAGCGAGGTAATACTATCAATAAGGATGCCAAATATATTAAGGGGTAGGTGGCGAAAACCAAGCTTAACCTGCCCCTTTCTAGTTTTAGATTGCAAACCAAAATCTCCTATGTAAATCTTGTTGGTATCCTTATTGATAGTATTACTAAACTAGAATCCCCTTGCCTTCAGCTATGGGGAGGATGTCAAGGTAGCTACCTATGACTCAGCCCGCTTGATCATTGAAAATTATGGCCATCGATTTGGCTTCTTAGTCTTCGATGAGTGTCATCACCTTCCTGCGCCCTTTTACCAAAATATTGCCTTTTCCTCGCTAGCTCCGTACCGCATAGGCTTGTCAGCGACCTTAGAGCGAGCCGATGGAGGAGAGAGTGTTTTGTTCGACCTCCTAGGGCCCTTGGCCTACACAGGAGAAATTAAGGATATGGCCCACGGTGGGGTCTTAGCACACTACGATGTGGTGCAGTTTGAAATAGAGTTGAGCCCTAAGGAACGGCAGCTCTACGAAATGCAGCGGGCTGTCTATTTAAATTTTGTGAAGAAAAACGACATCAATTTCAGCCAGCCAGATGGATGGAAGCAGTTTATCATGAGGTCTTCCCGTACTGATGAGGGGAGGAAAGCAATGGCTGCATACCGTGAGCAAAAAAAGCTTGCTCAAGCTGCTTCTGGAAAGATGCAAAAGGTGTGGGAATTGGTTAATGCTCACGGAAATGAAGCTACCATCATTTTTACAGATGACAATGCCATGGCTTATTTGTTAGGCAGTGCATTTATCCTCCCTGTTTTGACTCATAAAACCAAAGCAAAAGAGCGTAAACGTATGCTTGATGCATTTCGTAGTGGTGAAATAAAGGTCTTGGTAACCTCCAAAGTTTTGAACGAAGGGGTTGATGTCCCGGAGGCCCGTGTCGGGGTCGTGGTGTCTGGAAGCGGTGCGGTGAGGGAGCATGTCCAGCGATTAGGTCGTATTTTACGGCATAGCCCGGGAAAGAGGGCTGTTTTGTACGAGCTTGTGTCGAAGAACACAAGCGAGCAAAGTGTGAATATGCGTCGGAGGCAGCATAGTGCTTACCAAAGATCTCATTAAGACCAGGCTAAGAAAAGGCAGGGTGTATCCAGACAAAATAGATCCAAAATCCCTTGAAGCAATGGAGCTTGCTGCCGATATGCTCAGATATTGCTCTGATGCAAAAGGCAAGACTCAAAGACAACTTGAGATTTCCTGGGAGCAGGCAGGGCTCGGCCAAAAGCAGTGGTATGCTCCTTTTAAGAAACTCATCCTTGATCTAGCTTCTTGGCAAGAACCTGATGTTGGCCTTGAAGATAAGCGTTGGTCCTATTTCCTAGAGGCTCAAAACCTCAGGACAGAGACTTTGTTTGATAGCTTCGAAGCCTTTCAGGAGGCTTTCTCGGTCAGGCAAAATCAAGATTTTTCCCAGATTTCTGCTGAACTGTATGGTGACTTGCCTGACAAGCGTTGTATCGAATTTTTTCCCAAAACCACTGCTAATGAGCTTATCCATCGTTACAATTGTGCTCAAATTCAAGGCTTGATCCTAAAAGCTCGTTATCTTGAAATCACCCTCGAGAACCCGAGCTTAGAGGAAAGGCGTCAGTTTTTCCGTACCCTCAAGTTTCACCAGCTTGTGGCTGAGGTTTTAAGCTCCCCAGAGGGCTTTGGAAAAATGGGGGATTTAAAAGTACGTCTAAGTGGGCCCTTAAGTGTTCTGCAATCTCCACAAACATATGGCTCTAGACTAGCAAATTTTTTCCCCAGAATTTTACTTTTGGATCGATGGAAATGTGAAGCTGAGATTGAAGTGGACCCCACTGTCCAGACCAAAAATAGCTTTGTATAAGTAAAACTAAAACTTGTTATTGAATGCTAT
>JABSRF010000016.1 GCA_013215275.1 Oligoflexales bacterium
AAGGGATAATTGCTAAACCTATGAGTATCGTGGAGTTAATGACCGTTAGAGTGCGTCAATAGATCGAGACCAGTGCCAAAAATCCTACAAAACCTAGTTATGCTAAACGCTTTAGAAACAGATATTTACGCCTGCCCTGTCAGGTAATCAAACATGCTGGACAGGTTAGTTTTAGACTTATGCACCATCATGCAAAGGAGGTAAATCGCTGGTTAGAATACATTCAAAAACTGCAGTTTGGTTTTGCTTAAATTTGTGTTCAGAGCTGCACTGTTCGCTCTTTGATAACCGAATATTAAGCTCTACCAGTCTGCGCTACAGGGAACTCTACACAGATCACACAAGGGAGGTGGGCCCTTATTGCCTGAATTGTGATGATGAGCTTTTCTAGGCAATCCCAGCTAGAGATATGCAGGCTTCATCTCGATAAACTGAGTCTGCAGGAGGAGGTTTTGCTCATGATTTAGACGCACCAATGCACTCCTGCCCACGTCTTGCGCAATTTTACGCGCATATCGTGGAACGAAAAAAGTGTGTCCTTAGCTTTTTCGGATTTGGGATAAGCATTAAAGCTTAAGCAACTACTGAGACAAAGAACAGCTAAGAGTCGCATCATGGAATTATCCTCGTTTCAAAATTTTTATGGGAATAAAAAAAATTAGGCAGTTCATCGCTTAATGCTGCCAATAGCAAAGTGGAAAGCTATCATAAACGCCTTCTATTGCAAGATCATTTGTTATTAAAAGCTTAAAATACAATAAAAAAAGAGGCTCTTCGTATTCATTTAAATAAAAAAATATGGATCTTTCTTTGCTTTGAAAACGTGAGCATAGAATTTAATTGAGTCAGAATGGGTTTTTGCATGACAATGAGGTCAAATATTAATACAATTTAGCTAGATCTTCATTTTCTCAATAATAATCATGTTTTGACATTTCTTTTACATATCTTTGACATTAGTTTGACTTTTATTTCTTAGAAATATCCGAAGAATAGAAGGTAGAAGAGAATTTTACAGCAACAAAGCAGAAGCTGTAAAACTAGATTTTAAGGATTTACTATGCAAGATAACATGATATCCATGTACCAAAAAGCCCATCGGAGCCCTAGGCATCAGGAAAATGACCATTTGAAAAAGCCGGCGACTGATTGGTTCACCATCATTTGGATGGTTTCAATCCATGTTATTGCACTTTTTGCTTTTTGGAATTTCACCTGGAGTGGCTTTTTGTGGTTCTTGGGCCTGTACTTTGCTACTGGATGCCTTGGAATCACCTTTTGTTTTCACCGCCTCCTTTCCCATCGCAGCTTCAAAGCCCATCCAATTGTGGAAGGCTTTACTGCACTTATGGGAACATTAGCTTTGCAAGGAACGGTACAAGAATGGGTGTGCCATCACCGTATCCATCATCAAGGGTCTGATACACCAAGAGACCCCCATAACGCTCGTAGAGGGTTTTGGTACAGCCACTGGGGTTGGTTATTTATCCAGCATGATGCAATTAGCAACCGTGAGAAAATGAACAAAAACACGAGGGATATTTTAGCAAATCCATGGCTAAGGTTTCTATCCCGCAATGACGTTATGATCGCTTGCCAGGTGCTCCTTGGCTTTGCCTTGCTTTTCACAGGCGGGGTATCTTGGGTCTTGTGGGGCATATTTCTTAGGCTTGTCGCTGTGTATCACACTACTTGGCTAGTCAATAGTGCCACCCACAAATGGGGGTATCGGAATTTTGAGAGCAATGACTTGGCAGTCAATACTTGGTGGGTTGCTATTCTGACATGGGGAGAGGGCTGGCACAACAACCACCACCGCTTTGCGAACGTTTGCCCAGCACGTTATCGTTGGTGGGAAGTCGATGTTACCTATGGCATCGTCTGCATCCTTGAGAGCCTAGGCTTGGTGACCGATGTAAGGCGCTACCCACAGGAAGCACACGATGAGTTTAATCGCTTAAAAGCTATTAAAAATGCAGCTAGAGTCGATGATGATGAAGAGCATGACAGAACCCGTCATGTATCAGGGCAGGAGCCCCTTTATAAACCAAGCAATTAATCGTTGCTAAGCTGCAGGCTTGCGCCATTTTTGTTCCAGGATTTCAACGACTTGGTGGTAGGCTTTCTCAATCTCTGTGCAGCTACTATTGATTTCTTCCCAGGCTAAGGTGTCAGCATTTTCTTCTAGCAGCTGGCATTTCTTCCTCATGAACTCTGCACCCAAGTTTGAACAGCTTCCTTTTAATTTATGAGCCAGCTTGTTTACATTTTGCCGATTTTGCTCCTGAATACTCTCTTTCAGTAAATCTATCGTTTGAGGGCTATGGGAAATAAAAATATCAATCAACTCAGTGACGATATCATCCTCCCCCGGCTCATTTAGCTCCCTGAGTGCTTCTAATTGACTTTCATCAATTATCTTTAGTTCTTCAGCCAATTTGAAACTCCTTTTCCAAGGGAAACCAACAGCTATGCACCTTTTTTCGCTGCTGCCTTTTCTTTTACCTCTAAGACAAATCCAGTACCATAAATAGTCCTAATGGTCACAATCTGACTGATCTCTTTTAATGCTCGTCTCACTTCATGAAGCTTGCGATTTAACGCGTTATCGCTCACGTATATTTGGCCCCAGCACTTGCGTTTCATAGCATCTCGTCTTACCACCGTACCATGAGCATCAAGAAGACACGTTAACAAGTTCATCTCGGTCGGTGATAGGTATCGGTGGTGCCCATCTAAACTTGCAATCACTCGGTGAGCTGTGTCGACCGTGACATCACCTATTTTGATAACCTCACGAGCCTCTCTTTTTGCGAGTTCTCCAAGCCTTGCTTGAAGCCTTGCTACGAGCTCTTTTGCATTAATTGGTTTGTAGATGAAGTCATCTGCCCCTGCAGCAAGAGCATCACCTACAGCATTTTCATCCCGATCATTGGTGATGACAATGATCGGAGCAAATGGCCATTTAATCTTTAAGCTTGGAAGAATGTCTAAACCACTTTCTTTTAAGCCCAAATGAATGTCTACAAACAATGCGATCGGATTGAGACTATCGACCTTGGATTCTAGTGATTTAATCGAATCGAAGTTTTGTGTCGATTTACCCGTTGCACTTCCGATAATTTTTTGGATCATCGGGTCATCATCCAATACAATAATGTATTCGGGATCTCCTTCCATAGTCATACAGCACTCCCAAGAACCAATAATGTGAAGTTAATACCCAAAATACTTCCTGTTTGAAGAGAGACTCTATTTTGGATGACTGACTGAAAATGATACAGTGTTGTACTTATATCTTAAAAAAAAGCTAAATATGAAACAATGCAGATAAACCAGTAGGAGAGATTACTAAGAGTGGTGATGATTGAAAATTTTAACAATTTATTAGTTTTTATCGAAATTATTAAAATTAATGAATTAGAAAAGGGAGCAGTGACAACAAAAAATACCTAGTTCTAATTGAACTGACAAAATCGATATTCTTTGCTCATTGGGATGCCAGACTCACGAAAATCATGAAGATTAATAAGCGTTGGGGTGGATAAACCCTCGAAGAACGGTCAAAAACAAAATTTTTATATCGAGCCACAGGGACCAGTTTTGAATATAGTACAGATCACATTCAATTCTTTTGTCGATGCTAGTATTACCCCTCCACCCATTAACCTGTGCCCAACCTGTCATTCCTGCTTTAACTTTATGCCTTAGCATATAACCTGGAACATCGTGCCTAAATTGATTTACAAACACTGGTCGCTCAGGTCTTGGACCTACTAATGACATATCTCCTGACAGTACATTTAGCAACTGCGGAAGCTCATCCAAGCTGGTTTTACGCAAGAACGAACCAAATTTGGTAGCCCTGTTTTCTCCACTTTTCGCCCAGACTGCACCAGTTGTGTTTTCTACATTGAGAGGCATGGATCTAAATTTATAAATGGAGAAGACGTGACCATCTAGACCCATCCTATCTTGCCTAAATAAAATGGGGCCTTTCGAGCTGAGCTTGATAACACCAGCAATAATTAGCATCAAGGGCCCAAATATCATTAATGAAAGAATTGCTCCAAAGAAATCAACCACCCTCTTACCAATGACCTCAAGTCCTTGCAAAGGGCTCTCGTGAATGCTAATGACCGGATGTTTTTTAACAATGTCTACTCCAGCACCAAACTTCGTAAAACGATTTAAGTCTGGTAACATCTTAATATTAGTTACTTGTTCTGCTATTTGTGCAAGATGGTTGTCAAGAAAATCATGGTATTGGTGAGGAAGCGCAATGATTACAGACTCACAAGGATTCTTTATAAAGAAAGTGGTCCATTTTTCCGGCAATGGAAAAATTGTAATATTCTTGCGTTTACATATCTTTTTGGCAAGCACCTGATCTTTGTTAGCTCCAATAACGATAGCACCCGTTACCGCTATTTCTTCGATATAACTATCTTGAATGATTGTGCAGGCATTTTCGATATTTTCTCCACTACCAATGATAAGCACCTTCCTCTTTGGGGATCTTTTTTTGTAGAACCTAAGCGCTTTCCTAATAAAGCTCCTGCCAACAAGCAGGAAGATTGGATGCAAAAAGGTGAAAATCACTAAATTTAAACGAGAGTACCTGTATTCATGGTAAAAGAACGTGACAGCAATGAATGCTAAGGTTGCAAGCACACAATTTTGTAAAATATCAATACCCTCGATAACCGCACTGCGCCTTAATCGCGTCCGTTTATAAAAGCCAGAAGCTGTAAGCACGGTTAACCAAATGATCACAACAAACGGAACTAGCTTAAGATACAGCTCAAAATTGGGAATACCTTTAGATATTGGTACAAAGCTATAAAATCTAATATAAAACGCAACAATCCAAGCTAAGGACACTAAACTCAAATCAATCAAGGTTGTCAAAAAAACGATAACTTTTTGATTCTTACTACTCAATTTTTGTTATTTCCCCTTTTAGAGTATTTTCCACTTCTTTTAAGAAGCTTTGCTTAAACCGCTTAACATTGAACTTATCTGCAAACTCTACGAGCTTGTTGTTATCAAATTTATTGGCTTCAAACTTCTCGATGGCAGCCATGAGTGAGCTAACGCTCTGGTCTGTAAAAAAAGCACCGGTAACCCCAGGTGTGATGAAGTCGAGAGCCCCACCTTTTTCATAAGCTATCACAGGAGTACCGCAAGCCATAGCTTCGATGGCGATCATACCGAAGTCTTCCACACCAGGAAAAATTAGCCCATCAGCACCCCTTAACAGCTCTCTCCACCGATGATCATCTGGGGCGATTTCAAACTCTGTATAACGTCCAGCAATCCTCCGTAGTTTTTTCTCCATCTCCCCTTTTCCAGCGACCACAAGTTTTTTACCAAGCCGCTCACAGGCATGAATAGCAAGATCAAATCGCTTGTAGTGAACAAGGGCACCCGCTGCAAGAAGGTAACCACCGCTTGGCTTCTCATCATGAGCTTCAAAAAAACTGGTGTTTATAGGTGGATGTAAGACTTTACTTGGCCTGCCGTAGTAACGGCCAACCCGCTTTCCTACAAACGAGGAGTTAACGACAAACTGATCGACACGAGCTGAGCTTATGGTATCCCACTGCCTGAGCTTTACAGAAGCGAGACGCATAAGAGGTTTTATACCCGGTAGCTGGTCAAATTGCGACAGGTATTCCTCTTGTTGATCCCAGATGTAGCGCATTGGCGAATGCAAGTAGCAAATATGCTTAGCATAGGGACCTGGAATAACCCCTTTTGCAACACATGAGGAGGTACTAATAATAAGATCATACTCCCACAGCTTGAAGGACTCCACCACAGCAGGTAAAAAGGGCAATAATGCCTTGCGAATAGGTTTTAGAGCATTCAAAGATTTCGGGTATTTTATGCTCCGTTCATTGATAGATTTAGGCATCTTTTTTGGATCATAAAACAAAGTATAAATAGGTGCTTCAGGAAATAGACTTGCAATAGCCTCTAAAACCTTCTCACCGCCTCGATAACTGATAAGCCAATCATGTACTATTGCGACCTTCAAATCTTACTAATCCTTCCTATTTTGTATTTTCTCTCTGTGTTTATCCAAGCATTCAAACAAAAAACTAAATTATCAGTCTGGGTTAACAACTCTAAACGATATTTTATTATTATTTTAGATTTTGCAAGGGTTTGCACCCCAAGCTTTTTTTACGCTATTATTATCTATAGAAGCCCTCAAAACCAATGAATAACAACAGTAGATTTGCTTGAGACCTCACTCTTGGTAAAGAATCACTGCACTGTCAGTTTTCCATATTTAGCAAATTAGGATCAATAGGATAAGAGTTTTGGAGTGACTGGAATTCTATGGATCATAGAAGGTTTGACTTAAATTCAAAAGAACGTGGTAGGCAAGAGCGCCAAGGCCTTTGGGGAAACCTAGATTATCATCAGGGGTCCCCTTTGAATCTGAAGGAGCTGTTTCCTGAAATAATCTTCAATAGTAAGGTTATGGAACAGCTATTGGCAACGGTCTACAAAGTAGCCCGATCACAAAGCTCAGTCTTGATTTTAGGTGAAAGCGGTACCGGCAAGGAGCTTATAGCTTCGGCAATACACCGTCTATCCCCACGCAGTAACAAGTGCTTCATGGCCATCAATTGCAGTGCTATTCCAGAAAACCTGCTGGAAGCCGAGCTATTTGGTCATGAAAAAGGAGCTTTTACAGGTGCTGACAAAAAGAGAATAGGCCACTTCGCAGCAGCTAACCATGGAACCGCATTTCTCGATGAGATAGGTGACATGCCTTTGCGCCTTCAAGCTAAACTCTTAAGAGTGCTTCAAGAGAAGACCTTTACCCCTATTGGGGGACGGGAGTCTGTCAATGCAGATATTAGAATCATTGCTGCAACGAACATAGATTTAGAAAAAGCCGTTAAAGAGCAAAGCTTCCGACTAGATTTATACTATAGGCTTAATGTCCTCCCTCTCAACATCCCTCCTCTTAGAGAGAGAAGACAGGACATCGGAGTTTTGCTCGATCACTTCGTCGATCACAGCAACCGCTTACACCCTCATAGTGAGCCTGGGTGGATTGATGATGAAGCGAAAGAGCTTCTATGCCAATACGACTGGCCTGGAAATATTAGACAGCTGCAAAACCTGGTAGAACGTCTCATTATCATCAACGGGGGAGGACGCCTTGGAATCGAAACCCTCCCTCAAGAATTTAAAACTCATGCAAAGACTGGGGACTGTGAGCAGTGGTCACAGAAGTTAAGAAGCACCAACGAGTCTTTTGAAAGAAACTTAGAAAACAGCTCAAATGAAGTCAATGATACAGGCATTGATCTACCTGCTCTCCAGCTAAATCAAGGATTTTGTTTAAGTAAATTGATTGAAGAGTTAGAGAATAGCTATATCATAAAAGCCTTAAGTTTGACTAAAAACAACAAAAACCAAGCAGCAAAACTACTTGGTTTGAATCGAACAACTCTCGTTGAGAGAATTAAAAAAAGAAAAATTGCGATTTAATTCGCACGCATCATAATGTCAAAATTTCCTGCTCTTTTTTACTCATCCGCTCATCTATCTTCTTAATAAAGGCATCCGTCTCAGACTGAATGTCTTTTTGAAGCTTCTTGCTATCGTCTTCAGCAATTTCCTTGGCTTTCTCCGACTTTTTAATCTTGGTATTAAAGTCCTGCCTTACCTTACGGATGCCTACCTTGGCTTCTTCACCCAGCTTTTTGATAGACTTGGCAATTTCTTTACGCCTTTCTTCGTTGAGTGGTGGCACTGCCAACCTGACAACATTTCCATCGTTAACTGGCTGAATGCCGAGATCAGCAACCTGAATTGCACGCTCGATGTCGCTTATCAATTTTTTTTCAAATGGAGAAATCACGATCGTACGAGCATCTGGAGTTGATAGAGTTGCAACCTGATTGAGAGGCGTAGGGTTACCATAATAATTAATTCTTACACCATCGAGAAGGTTGACCGACGCCCTTCCTGTTCTCACTCTTGATAACTCTCGGTCTAAGCCTTCTAGCCTTTTATCCATCGCTTTTTGGCAATCTTTTACTAGTTCGTCCATCTATAACCTCTGGGATAATTAAAATTTATAGCCTATGACCAAGGAGGATTCTGTTTCTACCAACTCAACTTACAATGGTGCCTAAGCTAGAGTCCTCTAAGGCCGCAAGCACACTTCCTTGCTCTCCAAGCTTAAATACCATGATGGGAAGGTCTGCCTCCATACACATGGTAATTGCCGTAGCGTCCATCACTTGCAACTTTCTCGAGATCACATCTAGGTAAGACAGTTCATCATAGCGCTTTGCGTCTTGATTGATTTCGGGATCTTTATCATAAATCCCATCCACCTTGGTTGCTTTCAATATAATTTCTGCACCAATTTCTTGAGCCCTCAAGCTTGCTGCAGTATCTGTTGTAAATAGAGGGTTTCCTGTACCTCCAGCAAATATGACGACACGTTTAGACCCCAAGTGTTTGACCGCCTTTCGCCGAATGTAAGGCTCTGCGAGCTCAGGCATGTGAATTGCCGTCATAACACGAGTGTGAATTTGATGCTGGTTCTCTAGAACTGCTTGAAGAGCGAGACCATTAATACAGGTGGCTAACATTCCCATATAGTCTGCTGAAGCTCTCTCCATTCCAAATGAAGCTGCTTGAGAGCCTCTGAATATGTTGCCCCCACCAATCACTACAGAAACTTCGATGCCTTCTTTGTGAAGCATTGCTATTTCACCAGCAACCAGTTCTATAGCTTTCGTATTGATCCCACCTTTGTCTTCCCCACCGAGCATCTCACCAGATAGCTTGAGCATTATGCGAGAGTATTTCTTTTTGGTCACTTTCGAGCCTTTTTTCGAGAGGGTTCTTCAAACAGTGCATTCTAAATAAAAAAAAACCCCTGCTTAGCAGGGGTCTTCATTACTTCTTAAGTTGAGCTGCAACTTCTTCGGCAAAATTCTCTTGTTTCACTTCAATTCCTTCGCCCAATTGGAAACGAACAAAGGAAGAGATGTTTGCATTGACACCAGCTTGTTTAACATACTTGTTTACAGTTAACTTAGGCTCTTTTACGAAAGGCTGGTCCACAAAGCAAACCTCTCCGTAAAACTTGTTAACCTGGCCCATCAGAGCTTTTTCGATGATATCATCTGGCTTACCTTGCTCTTTTAGGCGTTTGCGAGCAATTTCTTTTTCTTGCTCAAGTTCATCACCTGAAACACTATCGCGGTTGAGGTACTTAGGAGCAGAAGCAGCAACATGCATTGCCAAGTCATTTCCTACTTCGATTGCTTTATCAGATGAATCGCCGCTTAATACGACAAGGGTACCAATCTTTCCACCCATGTGGCTATAACCGGAGATCACACCTTCTTCTGTGGATGCGTAGTTTACACGGCGTAAGCTCATGTTTTCGCCTACTTTGCCAATAAGCTCGGTTAGCTGTTTTTCAACAGTCGAGCCATTCCACTCAAGAGCTTTCAACGCTTCGATATCATTAATCTTGTTATCGAGTGCAGCTTTGGTGACTCCTTCAGCAAAAGCTCTGAAGTCTTCGTTCTTACCTGCAAAGTCAGTCTCACAGTTTAACTCGACAATCGCTGCTTCTTTCTTAGAGTCTGAGACAGCAATCTCAACAACACCTTCAGCTGCAGTTCTACCAGCTTTTTTTGCAGCTCTTGCCATGCCTTTTTCACGCAACCAACGAATGGCTTTATCCATATCACCATCGTTTTCTACAAGAGCCTTCTTGCATTCCATCATACCAACGCCTGTTGACTGGCGTAACTCTTTAACCTGAGCGGCTGTAATAGCCATAAGTCGTTTCCTTTTTTAAAGATCGTGTGATGATGTTACTCGCAAATACGATATATCGCCTAGCTTTTCTTTTTCATAACTTTGATTGAATGACCTTCTTTGTCGAAGATCGTTCCTTCTTTTGCACTGCTTAGTGCTTTATCATCCTCAGGCTTTTCGCTTTGATGACGGCTTTTGCCAGCAATGACCGCTTCCGCAACTGTTTTTACAAATAGCTGTAAAGACTTTAAGCTATCATCATTACCTGGAATGACATAATCAATTCCATCTGGATCAGCGTTGGTATCAGTGATTGCAATGATCGGAATCCCAAGTTTTTGTGCTTCTTTGATGGCAATATGCTCTTTGTGAGCATCAGCAATAAAAATCGCCCTAGGAGTTCCAGGCATATCCTTAATACCACCTAAGTTTCTTTCAAGCTTAAACTTAGCGCGATCAAGGTTCAAAGCTTCTTTTTTAGTGATTTTTTCATAAGTGCCATCGCTAGACATTTTTTCTAGTCTTTTTAAGCGGTGGATGCTTTGGCGAATCGTTGGGTAGTTAGTTAGGGTGCCACCTAGCCAACGGTGGTTCATGTAGTACATTCCGCAACGCTTTGCTTCGTCAGCAACGATGTCACGAGCTTGTCTTTTAGTACCAACAAATAGGATATGGCCACCTTTTGCAGTGATATCCTCAATAAATTCGCAAGCTTTTTTGAAGTAACGGACAGTTTTCTGGAGGTCAATGATATGAATTCCATTTCTGGTACCAAAGATGTATTTACGCATCTTAGGGTTCCATCGACGACACTGGTGACCATAGTGAACACCAGCTTCCAGTAACTCACGCATGTTAATTGTAACGCTCATAAAATTTCCTTTTCAAAGGTTGTTTCCTCGGCCCTTGAAAGTGCCCTAAAGCACACCTTTAAATCAGCTTCGAAGGACCTGTGTATTAAGTGACTTCGCTGCATATCAGCACACGAAGTAAAACCAACTTACTTATATGGAATTAATCAGAAAGCTTCAACTCCCTGAGCTTAGCAAAGGGATGCAATGACTCTTGACCTTCTTTATCACTGCTATAAACCACGTCATCTTCGCTTTTTGCTTTACATTGATCACACTTCAATCGAAGTGGAAGAGAAAGCTGAACGGACTCGTTGAGAACCGACTCTAGATCGACCTGGTTATCGAGCAAGAAATAGTCATCGAGGTCTTTAGCCGTAAGGTCTCGCTCCCGCGCAGAAAGGTCATCTGCTTGCAAAGAGAAATATAGATCTAGGCGCTCATGAATAGGCCAATTCATCGAAGCACTACACCTGCTACACTTCACCGAGGGGCTGAACGTGTACTCTCCCTCGACCTGAATACAGGCATCTAGCAGGTTCACTGAAAGGTTACCAGTAAGGACGGGTACTTCTTGACGAGGAGCTGAACGAAACTGCTCATAGATTGGGCTCAACCAATCTTCACTCCCTTTTATAGCAATCCGCTTTGGCTTGCCTATTTCTAACTCATCGACTCGAATCAACATGGGGACTCTATTCTCTAAATCTCATCACTTAGACGTAGAAGGACAAAATAAGGCATACGAATAGCCGAAAGCATGCCAAATTGCAAGTTTAATAAGATCTCAGATCATTTTTTTATTCGCAGGAGTTCTCAACATGCTATTTTAATTTTTTTTTTTTGTGTAAGCGGGCTGGGTTATCAGAAGCCTCCCTCAAGTTAGTGAATTTTCCGCGCTTTTCGACCGATTAGGGCCGTAGAGAAATGCTTTATTGATAGGCTGGAGATAGAATTGGCAAGAAAGTGGCTTATTCACAATGATGATGGGACTTTGAGAGGCCCATGGGATGCGAGCCAAATTAGGAAGGCTTTACGTAAAGGCCTCATTGACCCGTTTGTCACCGTCAGCGAGGAGGGGTCGAAGCAAAAACAGGAGCTTATCGAAATAGATGCTATCTTTGACACCGTTGAAGACCAGCCCGAGCAGACCGAGCAATCGGAATACCCACCCCCATTACCTGGCCAGGTAACCAAGGTGGTCCAAAGTGCTGCACCAGAGCATAATGACGATGCATCCTACCTGGGTTTAGCAGACCCAAGCGTTGAGGCACTCACTGCCACCAAAGAAAACAAAGAACGACGAAGTAAGGTAAAAAAGTTCTACTTAATTGACGATAAAAATGGCAAAAGCAATATGCTGTCGGCCCAAGAAATCACTCACCTGTATCTAAGCAAAAAAATCAACAATCAATACCGGGTTGGTAAAGCGAACGCCAAGGGTGAGATTTCAATTGCTAAGTTCGTGAAGACTTACAAGCAGTTTTCCAAAAAAGGCAAAGGGGACAAGGGAAGCAGGAAAAAGCACCCAAAAACTGCAACAATTCCGCAAAGATCACTCCCTTATGTATCTGGAATGAGCTTAGGCCAAAGCCAACAACAGATCATCATCTTGAGTTTATGTATCCTCCTGGTCATCGCTAGTGGCAGCTTATTCCTACTCACCCGAGGTGACTTTGATTTCGGCTTTACAACCAACAATCAGGTTGAAGAGATAGAAATCAGGCCCAATCGCCCAAGCAAGCCACAAGACCGGGAAGACAAGCAAGGGGTCAATTTGCTTGATGCCAATAACATTAGGAAAAACAGCAGTGGTTCGCGATCACGAAGGCAAAGGTCTGCACCTAGCTCAAGCTCACGAAACGCTTTGCCAAAGGGAGTTTCAGAAGAGTCCCTAATCAGAGAGATCTCAGTCTTGAAATATAAGGACAACGAACTTGTCACAGTTGGACCTCTTAGCTTTTCAAGAAGAAAGCTTGATGAGTGCCAGATAAAATGCAGCATATCGATGCGCGACAAATCAAACCGAGAGATACTTGTCATCTTTTTTAAAGAGCCCTATATTGTGCAGCTTGAGGCTAGCAAAGGTTCGCAAGTCTTCATCCAAGGGACAGTTCGAGAGCAGGGAGCAACCCTATATTTATCGCAAGTATTCTAGTTCGTTAGTTTCAGACTAGAGCAGGATATCTCTTTTCTTATTGACCCTACTGCCTCAAAAAGTTATCAAGTTAGATTCCTATGCGGGCGAGTTGCGTCTGCACAGTGGGCTGTTGTTAGGAGAAAATAATAAAATGCCAGTACCTAAGTTTCGTACATCTGCTTCAAAAAGAAATATGCGTCGTTCGCACCATGCATTAAAAGCTCCTGGGCTTTCTGTATGTCCAAATTGCCAGGAAGTCAAAAGGCCTCACGTAGCTTGTCACGCTTGTGGACACTATGCAGGCCAACAAGTTATGGAGCCAAAAACGGTCAATAGTAGCTGGGATGGATCCGGCGCTGACTTCAACGCAGAAGCGTAAGCCATTATGGCCTCCTACTTAATGATGTTCCCTGGTCAAGGCTCTCAGAGCGTTGGCATGGGTTCAAAACTGCTCAGCGATTTCCCCAAGGCCAAGCTGGTCTTTGAGGAAGCAGAGGATGCCATTCGTCATCCTATTCGCAAGTTCTGCCTAGAAGGCCCCAAAGAAGACCTAGAATTAACAGCGAACCAGCAGCCTTGTATCCTCACCTTGGGTATCGCCATTTGGAGCATCCTCAAGGAAGAGTGTGTTGCAGGGAATGCTAGCTTATTTGCGGGTCATAGCCTCGGTGAGTACTCTGCTCTTGTTGCCAGTGGTAAGCTCGACTTCTCAAAAGCTGTTCAGTTAGTGCATAAGCGCGGTCAAGCCATGCAAGAAGCTGTCCCAAAGGGCAAAGGAGCGATGGCAGCTGTTATCGGCCTAAACCCCGAGGAGCTGACAAAGCTTTGCTCAGGCCTATGCCAAAAGCTTGGAAAAACGGTTGAGGTCGTTAACTTCAACTCACCTGTGCAGCAGATCATCTCAGGAGACAAGCTCGCTGTTGACGAAGCATGCGCACAGTTAAGCAACGATAATATTAGAACGATTCCATTGCCAGTTAGCGCCCCCTTTCATTCTAGCCTAATGAAGCCGGCACGCTTAGCCATGACTCCTTTGCTCGAAGGCACTTCCTTTGAGGCAGGAAATGGAAAGGTTATTGCTAACCTCACAGGCAATGTTGAAGAAAACTATCATGCAGGCCTGCTTATCTCTCAAATAGATAAGCCAGTCCTCTGGACCAAAACCTTGGAAACTGCACACCAGCAAGGTGCTGAAGTATTCATTGAGTCTGGCCCAGGTAAAGTGCTGTTTGGGCTCGCAAGACGCTGCTTACCAAAAGGCTTGAAAATGTTTCACACGGAAACCCTCAAAGAAACCATCCTTAAGCTTAATTTCCTCTAGCTTTAAGATTCGAGCCTTCCGATTACAAGCTGCGAGGACTCAGTATAGTGGACTCCTGGTCATCGCCCCTGCGTAGCAGGATTAGGCGATCTTTCTCGAATATTCTTGAGCCCTTAAACCTAGCTAGACTTTACCTCGGGAGAAGGTTCCTCAGAACCTAAGCTTGAAGCAACCACCTCTGCAATATCTTTGACCTCCACATCTTTTTCTTTTCCACATGCTGTGATCCCATCAGTCATCATAGTCATACAGAATGGGCACGCTGTCGCCACGGTCTTCGCCCCAGTTGCGATGGCCTCTTTGGCACGATTGTCATTGATACGCGTACCGATGGTCTCCTCCATCCACATACGCGCGCCACCGGCACCACAACAAAACCCGTTTTCTCTCTGCCTCTCCATCTCTACGAGCTGGCTTTGACCCGCCGCCTTCAATGTCTCACGAGGGCTTTCATAAATCTTATTGTGTCGCCCGAGGTAACAAGAATCATGATAGGTGGTTTTGACCACCTCTTGAGTTTTTTGATTAGGCTTAATCTTTCCTTGGGAAATCAGATCATTAATTAGCTCTGAATGATGAATCACCTCTGTCTTATAGCCAAAGTCTGGATACTCGTTTTTAATGGTATTAAAGCAGTGAGGGCAACCAGTAACGACCTTTTTCACTTTATAGCGCTCAAAGGTCTCACAATTTTGCTTGATCTGCGCATCAGCTAGGTACTCATTCCCAGCACGTCGAGCAGTGTCCCCATTGCACACCTCCTCACTTCCTAAAATAGAAAAACTGACCCCAGCCTTCTGCATGATAGAGGCGAAAGAACGAGATACTTTCTTATAACGCTCATCAAATGACCCTGCACAACCAACCCAAAACAGGTACTCCACATCACTCTTTTCTGCCATAGTAGTAACCCCCAGGCCTTTTGCCCAGTCGGCCCTGGAGTCATTATTAATCCCCCAAGGGTTGCTGTTGGTCTCTAGATTTTCTAAGGTTCCCTGTAGCTCGGCTGGCATCTCTCCCTCGGTCATCGTCATATAGCGACGCATATCCACAATCGCCGGGATATGCTCGATATGAAGTGGACAGGCTTCCATGCAAGCACCACAGGTGGTACAAGCCCACAACTCATCCCTTGAAACCACATCACCAATCAAGGTTTTGCGCTTATCTTCTTCAGGGTTTAAGACCGCATCTTGCATAGCGTCCTTAAGGTGGTGAATCATCAAACGTGGGTCTAATGGCTTGTCGGTATTAGAGGCTGGACAAACTGATGTACAGCGCCCGCATTCCACGCAGGTCATACCATCAAGGAGCTGCTTCCAGCTAAACTCCTCAACCTTTCCAACTCCAAAGCTTTCAGCCTCTTCGTCAAACTCCATTGGTCTTAGTCGTCCAGTCCCCTTTAGACTCTTAAAAAACATGTTGGGCCACACCCAAATCAGGTGTTGATGCTTCGAGAATGGAAGGAAGGTGGTAAAGCCGAAAAGCACGGCAACATGAAGCCACCAAAACCCTTCGGAAAGAGCAAACCATGTTCCTTCCTCAGAAATAAAGCCCCCAAATAAAAGGCCAGATATGAATCGAGAAACAGGCAAGTTAGCAGCAGGTAAGCCATCAACGCCTGAAACAAAGCTCTTAGCTCCCATGGTACAAAGGGCTGTAAAAACGAGCATAAAAATAAATGATAAGACGATAAAGGCATCTTTCTTTGAGTCTTGACCCAGGCTTGCAAGCCTTGGGGGTGATAAAAAAGCCCTGCGAGCAAGCGCAAAGCCAACCGCAAGCAAGACAGCAGCATTACCAAGATCTTGGCTGATCAAAAACCCTTTAAAAAGGAAGCCGTCCCCAAGCAGATGGAGAATAGAGAAAGGCCGAAATGCGCCGTAAAGTAAGGTTTCAATGGTCCCTAGGGATACGGTAATAAACCCCCAGAAAATCAAAAAGTGCATGATGCCAGGCACCAAGTCCTTAAACATGCGCGATTGGATCAAACCACCTTTCAGCATCGCAATCAAACGCTGTGCTGGCTCATCTGAGCGGACCTCCTCAAACCCTTTGCCCACTGTGGTGATTTGCTGCCATGTCTTCATAATATTTCTAAAGAAGAAGGCAAAAACTCCAACACTCACTCCCACAAAAACCACATTCACTAATACGCTCATAACTTTTCCATTTCTTTAAAGACTTATAAGCTCTTAACCTACTTGACTATGACGGTCTATGATAGGCCTCAACACTCTGCCATGCTTTTAAAAGCATGGAACGCGTTTCCCACAAAATACGGTGCTCGCGAGCCTGCCGGTTCACCTCAACAAGCTCATCTAAGTAAGCGAGGTAGTTAGGGTCCTGAAGTGCCAGCCGCGTTGATTTTGCGACAGAGCTATTTCCGCGCCTACTTCTTGCAATATCTGCCAATCTGCTAGGCAGCAACTCTTGAAGCCTTTGCGCAATCTGCCTAGCCTCTAGCTGCTTTTGACCAGCACTGGCAATCTTATGCTTTAGTATGTTTTTGCGCATGGAAGTGCTCATTTCTTGGCATTACTTCGTTCAATCAACACCCTACTGTTGCCACAACTTCATCGCATTTGTCACCAGTTAACTTAGGGAAGTGACCTCACTCCTAAGAGGATCGGCTTGATTCTTGAGGATTGTGGGGTCCATCTTTTGAATACGCTCAAGACTGGCAAGGAGTTGGAAGAGCGACGGAGAGCCTGCTCTCGCACCGCCCTCCAAGCACTAATGACGCATCAAAGCAGCTCTTTAAGCATTGGAAGCCAAAGCCTCTTCTTTGTCCTCTCTGGCTGCTTCATCAGCGACTAGGTGTGCGACGCCTTTTTTGTATTCTTCCAACTTAAAGGAGTCCACTTCGATGGCTTCTTGACAAGCGTCCTTAGCTAACTGAAGTATCTCAGCCTCTTCACGGGTGATGACTCCTTTCTCCTTGGCTTCTTCCACCAGCTTATGAGGCTTAGCTTTGGGCAAGGTTCCTTCCTTAGAGGCTTTAGATATTTTATTAAAGATCGCCTGGGATTCAACGGAAAGGGCAAAAGCATGCTCCAAACGCCCAAATGCATCCTGTGGCTCCTTAGGAATATAAACCGCCCGCTCAGTGATAGCATCTCTTAGCTCACCTGGCCTTGTGATAGCCTTGGCAATCGCAGCCCCAACTTTATCAGAGGGCTTATCACCAAATGAGTTGATCCGAGACCAAAAAGCGACTGGGTACTTTAACAACCAACCTAAGACTGGAAGGTTCAAGTTGGCAAAAATTCCATCGAACGCCTCTTGGATCTGCTTGAAACCATAATCAACCGAGTAATGCACAAAGGCTTCATGACCTTTTTGACGGCCCTCTGCCTCATAGCGCCGCAGGACTGCAGTAATCAAATACATCCAAGAGAGGATATCAGCATAACGTCCTGTAATCTTTTCCCTCAGCTTGAGTGAGCCCCCTAAAGTTCCCATAGCAACGTCGGCAAAAAATGCGAAAGAAGCAGAAGACCACGCAAGCTTACGGTAGTAAGGAGCCATTGGACCACTTGGAACCTTAGCAACTCGTCCTCGAGTCAAGGAAAGGACCAGTGCTCTGCAACCATTCTTTACAACATGACCAACATGACCCATGAACGCTTTATCGAAACCGCTTACATCCCCATCTTGTAAGGCAACCACTTCCTTATATGCGTAAGGATGACAACGAATCGCTCCCTGACCAAAAACAATCATGGTACGAGTCAGAATATTTGCCCCTTCCACTGTGATCCCAATAGGAGCAGCGATGTAACTATTTGCAAGAAGGTTACGAGGTCCTTGAGATATTCCAGAACCACCACTGACATCCATGGCATCGTTGATGATCTTTCTTGAAATCTCAGTGGATTGATATTTAGCGATTGCTGAAATCACGGAAGGCTTAAGGCCTTTGTCTACTGCTCCCACAGTATAAACGCGACAAGCTTCAAGGAGGTAAGTCATACCACCTATGTGTGCTAAAGCCTCTTCAATCCCTTCAAACTTACAAATCGGTAAGCCAAACTGCTGGCGAACTTGAGCATAAGCACCAATGATCCTTGTAGTCCGCTTAGCGCCCCCAGTACTTTGTCCAGGTAGTGAGATCGATCGTCCAGAAGCAAGACACTCCATGAGCATCTTCCAGCCATGGCCCGCACCCTGCTGTCCACCAATAATCTGATCAACAGAAATGACGACATCGTTGCCTTCAATGGGAGAATTGAAGAAAGGAACTCCCAAAGGATCATGACGTTTGCCTAAGACCACCCCTTTCGCATTGCTGGGAATCAAAAAGCAGGTAATTCCTAGGTTTTTGCCTCTGCCGAGTAAGTTCTCTGGATCAGAAAGTTTCGCAGCTAGACCAATCACAGTAGACACAGCTCCAAGAGTGATATAGCGTTTTCTCCAGCTTAGGCGCACCATCAGCTTTCCGTCGTCGTCTTTGAAAACAACTCCGTGAGAGGTCATGGAGCCTGCATCAGAGCCTGCTTGAGGCTCGGTCAAACCAAAACATGGAATCTCTTCTCCGCTAGCTAGTCGAGGCAAATAGTGCTTTTTCTGCTCATCGGTCCCATAATGCACCAGCAGTTCAGCCGGCCCTAGAGAGTTGGGTACCATGACCGAAATAGCGAGAGGTATGGAACGGGTCCCAAGCATACTGACCACTTCACTGTGCCCAAGGCCAGAGAAACCAAGACCACCATACTCTTCAGGGATGACCAGACCAAAAAACCTCTCTTTTCGCAGGTAGTCCCATACTTCTTTGGGTAAATCGCCATCTTCGTAGGCTTTTTGGTCGTCCATCATACGACACACTTGCTGGCATTGCTTGTCAACAAAGCTCTGTTCTTTCTCACTGAGCTTGCTGTAAGGCTCATGCATTAACTTATTAATATTGGGATTTCCTGAAAACAACTCTGCATCAGCCCAAGTATGGCCTGCTTCCAAAGCAATTTTTTCGGTTTCAGAAATATTTGGCAAAATTTTAAGTGCTTTTAAGGTCTTCATCACATTAGCACTGACAAGCTGCCTTCTTAAGATTGGAATACAGCAGATAGCCATGGGCACGGTAAGAACTAAAATAAGTACCTTCGGGACCCCCAATAGCCACAGTAAAAGAAAGGTCGACACTGTCCAAACCAGCAAAGGCAAACCAAAATAGCCTAGACCTAATGCTGCCGCGACCACTATCAGTATGTCGACTGATAGCGGAATAGCTGAAAAAATTCCATAGAGTGCGTTCATGAAGAAACCTCCTGAGTGATGCCTTAACTAAGGCTGTTACGAGCGTTGTATACTCAATCTATTCAAGTAGTGCCTTGAATATGCTCAAAATAAGTTTCGTCTCTTTTCATCTAGTGTTCAAGTCAATCCGTATCGTACTGAAGGTAAAGAGGCAAGGAGACAGCGGAAAAACTACGTCGACTGGTGTTACCTTCAGCCTCCCCTGTTTTCATCTATTCGGGTTAGGCTCACTAGATCCCTAATAATACTATATTAACCTTTTATTTCAACAAGTTATTACCGTTATTTTACGCCATTTTTTGCGGTTTTAACCCCTTGTAAATCAAAGCCAAAACTTTGACATGTTATGATAGAAAGTACAGAAACTTACTTTCTAGGAACATGGGCTATGCAATCAAAACGCACTAGGGTTTACACCCATATGGCTGCTTTATGCTTGATCTTACCGAACATGAGCAATGCCGAGCGCATCCATTCTGACACAAATTTTGAGCAATGTTTAGCGCAAAACTCCTTCTTAGTGGAAAAGTTGGGAGAAGCTAACCGTAAGCATGAATTAGAGCGAATTAGAATCGAGTTAACACATAAATTTCTGACGCAAACGAAGGCTGTTGACGAAGCCATATCTAGATTCTCCGCAATAAAACTTAGTGATCAAAGCCTTCAGGTAAAAAGTGAAACACTGGCCAATTTCATAAATCAGGTATATGGATTTCCCTCAGCTAAAGCTACAAAGAAAAACAATCTATTTAGACTCTGGCTGCAGTTCAATAGCGCTTCATCTCGCTCCAGTATTGCGATCGACCGAAGTGATCGATGCGTTCAAGGCGATGACTCCAACTTTAAGGCTTTTATAGCACCACTCAAAGCAGAAATGCGACGCTTGCTGTCAGGCCACCCATCATCCAAGCAGGTCTTGCAGATGCTTGACCAAGTTAAATTTCAAGCCGCTGGCAGCAAGACATTTTTTGGAGCTACAGCCGACTATGTAAATAAAAAACCGCGAATTTGTATAAACCCAGAAGAAGCAACCCCCTTATTAGTGCCCAAACTGGTCCACGAGCTCACCCACGTGCAAAGCTCGAAATTGCGAAACCTGAATCAGCAGTTTTCAAATGCAGCTGGCCAGTGGCAAGTCTTCCACATCCAAAAAGACCAAGCTGAGGCAGATCTTTATGACTTTGAAGATAAAATCAAAAAACAATACCTAACAAGCCTCGAAACAGACAACCTTCTTCCAAAGTTAAGAGAAAAAAATCTTGGTGGTTTTGACGAAGTATTTGCCGAATTATCCGGTATGCAAAAGGAAAACCCTTATACCTTCCAAGAAAACATTGCTCGTAGAAATCATAGCCTGAAGCTTGTCAAACTCATTAGCTTAAGCCGCAAATCAGATAGCCTTTTAAAAAAAATGGAGGGTGCACGGACAAATTATGACATTGAGAGGTTTTTGGATGAACATCGTGCTTACTTAAGAGAGTATTTTGCAGCAGTTTACATGAGTAAAAAGCACCCGGAGGTCTTTTGTAAAATATGGGTACCTAGCTTTGCCCAGAAAAGACCAGTTAGGTTTTTTGAAGCATACCTTGAGTTGGAGTCACGTTTGCTGAGTGGAAAATTTTCCAGTTGGTTAGCTAATCTATATACTTTCAAGACAAAAAGCTACATTGCTAGCTCACTGTACGAAGATGAAAATAAAAAAGAGCTTAAAAAAGAGGTGTTAGCCTCGGCTCAAAAAATTATTTCATCACAGCTTAAGCAGGAAAAACTGCAAAGCGACTAAAGTGCTTTACTTAGTACATTGGCCTTTTGAATAATCATATCTTCTCGAGGCTTATCTTGAGCTCCAGTCTCAGCACTACCAATAGCTAAAACCACATCTAAGCTTTCCTGATCAGCAGTTTTTCCAAACACGGTATACTGATTATCTAGGTGCGGAACATCATTTAAACAAAGAAAAAACTGAGATCCTGCTGAATTAGGATCCTGAGCTCTTGCCATCGAAAGGACTCCTGGCTCATGCTTACGATCATTAAACTCAGCGTCAACATGGTAACCAGGCCCGCCAGTTCCAGTGCCTTTTGGACAGCCCCCTTGAATGACAAAACCTGCTATAACTCTATGAAACAAAAGATTATCGTAAAACCCCACTTTAGCTAAGCCAATCATATTACGGCAATGCTTTGGGGCTACTTCTGGATAAAGGTCTATTAAGATCTTGCCTTTGTTAGTTTCTAGCTCAATCTGGTAGGATTCTTTGGAAAAATCCACATCTTTAGTTGCTTCTTCAACTTCTTTCGCGTAGTTCTTTTCTAACATTCTTACTTATTCCTTGTCTTCTTTAAGCAAATGGACTCACAACTGTTACAAGGGAAACTCCATAAGGCAAAAACCTACCACAGAACCCGGGAAAGTGCAGCAACTATCTTCGCACCAAAAAGGCCACTATCTTGTCAACGTATCTTATGAAGGCTTCGGAGGCAAAAAAGAGCTCAAGCTCAAAATATAATCCCATTGCTGGGCAGTTACAGGCATAATCGATAGACGATTACCCTTTCGCACCAATGGTAAATCAGCAAGTTTTTTTTCCTGCTTTAATTCGTCCAGGGTGATAAGCTCTTTAAAGCGCTTTTTATACTTCACATCGACCATAAACCACCGAGGGTTTTCCTCGCTACTTTTTTCATCGAAATAGGGAGAGTTGGGGTCCCAAGCTGTGTAGTCCGGATAAGCGGTTTTAGCAATCGTCATAAGCCCTGCAATCCCAGGTGGTTTGCAGTTTGAATGATAGAAAAAAGCCAAATCGCCCTTTTTCATGGACTTCATAAAATTCCGCGCTTGGTAGTTACGCACTCCATCCCAAGGCTCCCTCGGAACTTTTGATAAGTCATCCATGCTAAAGACCTCAGGCTCAGACTTCATAAGCCAGTACTGCACGATTAAACTCCTTTTTGTTTCGCTTTCTTGGAACCACGGTAAAGATCGTAAACTAACAATTTAGTTTTTATGCTTCCATTTAACAAAGGAATTTTTCGGCTTGGTTTTAAGCCCATCTGCTTCCAGGGTGACTGCTCATTAACAAAGAGGTAAGCCTGCCAAGAGGAAAAATTTTGCTTAAGGTGATCGCCTATTTTCCTATAAAACTCTTCCAGAGACTCTCCCTCCACATCTAAACGCTCACCATAAGGTAGGTTTGCAATCAAAACACCGGTCTCTTCAGGCTTTTCTAAGTCAAAGAAAGACTTGGCTTCAAAGCTTATGTATTTTTCAACCCTTGCTCGTAGGGCATTATCTTTCGCGGCAGCAACATAGTCTGGATTGAGGTCGCAGGCATAAATCTTATGCTCCGGTTCAGTATTTTTAGCATCTCTCAGCTTTTGCTGCACCGACCTCCACAGGTCTCGGTCAAAAGATTTAAGCTGCTCAAGCCCAAATTGCCCCTTTTTCCGATGAATATTGCAGGCCTTATTAAGTGCAATGAAAGCAGCTTCTATTGCTATCGTACCACTGCCACACATAGGATCCAAAAAGGTCGTTTGGCCCTTAAAACCTGCGATTTTAAGCAAACTTGCAGCCATGGTTTCCTTGAGAGGAGCTGGATGTCCACCCATCCGATAGGCTCGTTTGTGCAGTGCCTTGCCTGAGGTGTTCACACAAATGGTCGCTCTTCCTCGATAGATCATGCAGGTGATTAGAACATCGGGGTCTTTTAACGAGACCAGTGGCTTCTTGCCACCGTGTTCCATAAAGCAATTCTCAATAGATGCTCGGATCTGTTTACTAATCTCATTAGAGCTCATAGCGTCCGGTCCACGGTCACCCGCAATCCCATCAACTTTGAAGGTTTTATTGACGGAAAACAGCTGATCCCACTTCACCCTTCTTGCTTGTGAGTATAGCATTTTGGAATTTTTAGCAGAGCACTCCCTTAAGACCTCATAAAGGTTGCTTGCAGTTGCTAGCTTTAGATGAAGCTCATAGTACAGCTCTTTTTCAGCTTTAAAACTCACTAGCTTATAACCTGGGGAGACTTCATAGGCCCCTAGTGATTCTAACTCCTCGACTAGAACATTTTTTGTCTCTTCAGGACAAGTGGCTAAGTAATGGTTCATGATATATCCTCAAAAGACAAATGAAAAAAAGGAAAACCCTCTGTTCCTTAAACAAGCAAGGAAAGAGGGTTCAGAATAAATCAAACGGATTGCTTATGACTGTGGCTCAGGTTTATTATTCTCAAGCGCAGACATTACATTCTTTAGCGGTCCAGTAAAAGTATCGACAAGGACGTCATTAGAGTTACGTACCATTGGATGGTTAAGCTTCTCTGCTAAGTCTTTAACCTCTCCATCAGCTGAATCTCTCAAAGTGAACATCAAACCTTTTTGCACCTGATCGGCGATAGCAGCCTGAAAACCGCTTGCTTCCTCTGGGCTCAAAGCAGCTTCACCGTCTTTTTCTGCGTACATATTGAAAAGCTCCATGGTCAACTTGACAGCTTGACCGGAGGTATTCATAGCCTTATCGAGGTCTTGGAAAAGCTTCACTCGCTCAGAGTTGTCTGGGTTCTGATCGAGGTTTTTCATAAAATCAACAAAGTCCTGCTGGTAATCTTGCATGTTTGCTGGGTCAACCATATCGTTATTAAGCTGATTGAACCTTTGAACACTTGGATCCTCATAAATCTCAGCTAGCTTTTCTAACTCTTCTTCAGAGTACTCTGACTTCATGCGGCCAGTATACTCTTCAAGTAGTTTCTTACCATCGAAATTCGACTTAAATGCCTTTAAAAAACTAGCCCTTTCTTCATCTGTCATGGTTTGATCAGAAATAAGCATTTCAATTTGCTGCTCGAGCATTGAGTTCATGCTCAAGAGCTTTTTCTCAAGTCCAGAGGAATCGACAAATTTCGCAACTGCCTTTTCAACCCGAGTCAGGTCTGAATTTTCCTTCTTGAGTGCTTCCTTTTTATTTTGAGACGCAGGAGCACTACCAGAATTCCTTGGCTTACTTTCGTCCCACTTCGCTTGACTAACCACCTTATATTCTTGGCCTTTATCCTCAGTTTGCTGGACCTGAGGGGCTTTTTCTTCTGTTTTCGGCTTATTCCTTAGGACAAAAAAAGCTGCAACTGCCGCTATTACAACTCCAAATATGATACCCTTTTTCATTCATAACCTCTTAACTTCTTTAGAGAAACTAGATCAAGGAAAGCGATAATGCCTTGTAGTCATTGACCACAGCAAGCTACAGGATTTCAGGAAAGAAGTCAAAGCCAAAAACTCTTAAGAAACTCTCATACTTTGGCACCAATCCCCTTACTGAGGCGCTTAGGGAGCCGGTAGGAAATGACCCGACTGGAACTTAAATAGTCATGGAACCCACGATAATCTGAGTTGAGAAGAATCATGAAAAAGCCTAGTAAAAAGGTTACGGTGGCAATAGGCTTACCCACCAGCTCCCTTAGGAATATAGTTAGCAGGCTTAAACGTCCTTCGTAATTTTCTTTCACAACTCGAATCCCAAGGGCCTTTTTACCGAGTGTTTGACCAGAAGAATAAAGTGGATAAAAGGTGTAAACTACGATCGCTGCAAAGGCACAAATATCCGCAAACAATTGAGGGTTTTTAATGGCCCAAGCGAGCTTATGCTGCACGTAAGCGGTAAAAATTGCCTGAAAAAGCTTTACCAAGGATGCTTGAAAGCTTAAATCGATCCAAAAAGCGAGGAAACGAGAACGAGGACTTGCAGGATTGTAGAGCTTGTAATCAATTTCTATATCGTGAAAAAGTTTAACGCCTCTGATCGGTTTTCTTATGTTGAAGGATCGAAACCTTTTTAAATATTGCATACCAACACTCTTTCTCAGGCAGTCTCTAGAGTTCTTACCCCTAGGAAATGATCTAATTCTGAAATAAATTCACTCGTGGATGAGTACGCTTTTAGGATGGTGATCACCTCATTCCACTCTCTATTTTTAGGGAGCATACTCAGCAAAGACCTTACAGAAAGCGCAACTAGAGGTGCCTGCTTTGCTCCCTGATATCGATACATATAGGCTTCATAAAGACGTAAGCTTAAGGTCGGATAACCGAAAAAGAGAGCACAGTCTGCCAAATAAAGCATATTTTCCTGGCCTAAATCAGTCAGATTAACACTAAGAGGAACCTGCATTGGTATGCTGTTGAGAAAATGACAGACCATATTCTCCTTACCAAACCGGATGCCTAAGGTGCACACAACCTTGAGTCCATGCTCAATAAAATTTTTGTACCTGGGATTCTCTAGGATTCTCTGCTTATATTCGGGATTTAACATGGCTCTGCAAATGCTTCCTATGGTGCTGGTCATCACAAAAATATTGTCTCGATTACTTGCAAGCATGTTGCTAGATCTTGCTAGTTTTTCGTCAAGGTTTGTAACCTGTTCAAGGGCTTTTAATTCCTTAATTTCCGATGGAGCGATAAAAGGCCAAGGTAGTTTAAAGATTGCTTTGATGGTAATTGCGATCGAGGCACCAAGGAAAAAGCCAGAAAGATGGGCCATATGCCCAACCCTTCCACCATCAAGCAAGAGGTTCTGGTTTCCGAGGTACCCAACCACGTCACCCATTAGAAACAGAAAAGGAACAGTGAGTTTAACTGGTAAAAAGATCTTTTCACTCCCGGTCAGAAAAGGGATGTAAAGACGCATGGAAAAGTTATAGAAAAAGATCCAAAACGCACCAAGCACAGCGCTCACATTCCCTGATGCCCCCACCAAGGGGATGGTTGGATCCGTGGCCAGGACAGTGTGAGCCGTCACAGCAAAGCTTCCACCTAGTAGGTAAATGAGCAAGTATGAGAAGAATGATAAACGCTGTTCTAAAAAAACTCCCAAGACCACAACTAGAAACATATTTGATGCTAGATGGAACAGGTCCCCATGAGTCAGCTGAGCAAGCATCACAGGAACACCCTTAAAATTCAGCTTCGACAGTGAATTTTGTGATTGATGAATTGCCCTAATATCAGCATAAAAAGTACCAAGAGCTTGCCTGTAGGGTTTATAACCTTTGATTCGTGATAACTTTTTTTTAGGCTTAAACCGATAACGTAAAAAATCATTAACAGCTCCCAGAACCTCATAACGTTTCTGTCCCTTGCTAGCTTGGACTAACTCTTTGATTAATTTTTTGCGCTTTTTCTGCCTTTTTACATATCTTTTTTTGAACTTATCAATGAGTTTTGGGTCTTTTTCGTTAAAAGACCTAGGAATCTCTAGATACTTATCTGCGATAAGGCTTGAGTACTTTCGGCAAAGGCGTGTGTAAGATGTTCTTTTTATACAATAGTTTTGAAACAACACAATGCTGTGGCGTTTCAAATTATACTTCTTTCGAAGTTTTGCGAGGGTAAAAATGGTATAGCTGCTTTGGCGCTGAGTCGAGTAGAAATAGCAGGTAACTATGACGATTAAAATCGTGATAGCAGGGGTTTTTTTCAGTTTTTGCCCTAAACCCAGCGGGATTATCAAGTTGTATCATCCCTATTTTATTTTATAATACATGGCCTCCTTGTGGTTTTCGGACTGGGTTTTGATTACTTGACTAATTTTTTTACCATAAACAGAAGTTTCCATCAAAAAATGTCGTTTAGGTTATGATGATCCTTGTAATATGGGACTTTTTAGTACCCTTCGA
>JABSRF010000160.1 GCA_013215275.1 Oligoflexales bacterium
TTTTATAACAATCGGAGACCTCATCAAGCTCTTGGATATAAGAGGCCAGTTGAGGTTCATTATAGCATTCAATAACATGTTTTAGTTTTACTTATACAAAGCTATTTTTGGTCTGGACAGTGGGGTCCACTTCAGGATACCTTGGCCTTGGTCGTCTGTTAAAGGAGCATTTTGATAGCTTGATTGTCACCCACAAGCTGAAATCTATCAATGGCTTGACATTAATTCGGACTTTGCCCTCATTTCAAATTCCCAATAAGGACATTGAAGTGATACTGGTCACGAGTCCAAGCTCAAAAATACCTTTAAATGAGCTCAAGCACTGCACGGTGATCTACAAAGAAGAGAGCTTACATGAAAAACTGCGCGACCACTATGTTGACCTGCTGACACAGACCAACCTAAAAGCAAACCAAAAGATCGAGACCTTTGCAAAAAGCAGTAAGCCATTAAGAAAAGTCGTTTGCATCGATGATGATCGCATCCTGCACCGCATCCTTGACCTCAGCTTCAAAAGCCTCCCTGATCTAAGCACAAAGTTCTGTGCTGACTCTAATCAAGCAGTGGATATGGTCCTTGAGTATCAGCCTGACCTCATCCTCCTTGATGTTATGATGGAAGGCCTAAGTGGCCCCGAGGTGTTTGCCAAGCTCAAAGCAGCCAAGCCTAAGCACAAGTTCCCGGTGATTTTTCTCACAGGCAAGTCAAGAAAAAAAGAAATCAAAGAGCTGGAGGACCTAGGGTGCATTGGGGTCATCTCTAAACCCTTTAAACCTAGGGAGCTTAGCGAGCAGGTACAAAACATTTGGCACCAGTATCATGGCAGTGCTTGCTAAGACAAACGATGCTGCTCGCCCAAAATATGCTTTTCGTAGTGGCCACAAGCCTGACAAAACAGAGTGCCCATCCCCTCAATGGATGACCCCGGATCCTTCCAATCCTTCAAGTCATATGCATCGGGAAGGTCGTCCAAAGCATCAGGAAGCAGCTGATGACACTTGAAAAAATGGGCTGCAACATGCCTGTACTCATTATTTGGTCCTTCAGTGATGAGGTATGAAAAATGAGGACTCTTATAAAAGTACTCAATATCCTCTAGGTCAATGATGGTGACTAGACTTGCCGGGATAAATTGGGTGTCGTGATGATTACATTGCGGACAGTTCGGTAAGGTTGAACCTTGGCTCACTTAAGCTCGCCCCATCTAATACAACGTGCTTGGCACTCTACCGTAGCACCTGTGGATTCACTCAACTCTGCTTTAAGGTACCAGCGATTTTGATCGAGGTAAACCTCGCAGTGGGCGCTTTCCGATTCAAGATCCAGCCCCTTGACTTCAATCCCAGTCAAGGCACAGAAGTTATAGTCCTTGGGAGCCAGCATCAGCTGATCCTTAGAGCCCGTATGAAATGCACGCGTAAAAAAGGTAGATGAGACATCGTGGGTTTCATCGTACCAACTGATGCAGTCGGCTTTACACTTTGACCCTCCATCAGTGCTCACACTCTGAAAGCCTTCAGTTTGGTTCAAATACCGACTGATTAGAACCCAATAGTCTTTCTTCTCTTCGATCACGCAAGCTGCTGTTTCTGTGCTATCAATCACCCCGTGGAACTTCACAGAGTTCAAGGAACAAAAACTCGTAGAACTCCGGTTGAGGGACTTTGTCGCCTCACCTTTGTAACCTGCCTTAGCAACTTCTCGTGAAACCCTTTGGTAGTAGTCGCCGTGTTGCCAGCTGATACACTTGCTCGAACACCACAGTCGTGATGTATTGCCGCCCGCAAGGACTGCGTTGACGTTCCAGTAGTTCTCATCATGATCCACGGTGCATGCAGCCGACTTGTCACCAACATCCATACCCTCGAAGGTCATACCAGTGAGTGGGCAGTAGTGCTGCTCTATGTCTGCAATCCTTACGCGATTGGAACCTTCGTGATGATATTGGAATGCATGAAACCGTTCCCCCACAGAAAAGTCAGTGCTCTTTGGCTCGGCAGCTTCTTCCTTGCCTTTTTTCTCCTTTGGCTCCGGAGGGGGTGTGACTTTAGGAGGAGTCTCCACCACAGCTGGGGGTGTGGGCTCTGTGACCGCAACCTCGGGCTCTGGTGTCGGGTCTGGAATTGCTTCCTCAGTATCACCAGGCTCTTCTTCTTGAACCACCGGTGGGCTAACAGGTTCGTTTTTGTTGTCTGACTTAAACCTTTTGGGCGAACAAGAAGTTGACCAAAACATTAAGACCAAAAGACTAAGATAATACTTCATAAATCTTCAAGTACCTAAAATTAAAACACTCTTACCCCTCGTGATTCCTCGATGGTGTGATCGGATAAATAAATGAAAAACTGAAGTTTTTTTTCCTGCATTAAGCCTAGGTCATCAGAAATGCTCAGCCTTGTAAACAAGGTTTGCGGATTCAGAAGAATTTACCTATGCCAAATAATCAGCACCGGCTTTATACTAATGATTGAAATTATTGTGCGTTTTACTCAGGGGCTCATGTGGTTGGCAAGCAAGAAAAACACCTCCAGATGCGATCTGATTTACATTTCTTAATCATTGATGACGATTTTGCAAAATCCAATGCAATGAGGATGCATTTTAGTAAGTTGGGGTATCGGCATATTCACGTGCTTCCTGATGGTTATCATGCTTTAGAGTCCATTATTGAAAACTACGGTGATTACGATTTCATCCTTTGCAAGTACAAGCTTGCTGACATGCTTAGCATTGAGCTATTAGAGGAGTTGAAAAACAACCTCAGCATTGAGAGGATTCCCTTTTTAGTGTTCAGTGACGACTGGGATCACCAAGACCTTGCTTTAGTGGTTGAGAAAGGGGCTGACGCCACCCTCAACGTCCCATATATATCAAAAGACCTTGCAGAAAAGATCAGCACCACATGGTCACGCTATATCGACCCCAACAATGTTGAGTATCACTTTGAACTTGGTCGACGGTACTTCCTGGCGAAAAAATACAAGCGCGCCTTAGAAATCTTTTCAGAGATTGAGCGCTCGCAAACCTTTCTATCGAGATCAAGGAATGCAAAGGCTCAAATCTTCTTTGCTCAAGGTGACTTAGAGAAAGCCATAGAATTATGTACTAAGATCATTGCGAACGACCCAGATTTCGTACATGCCCATCAACTCATGGGACAGGCTTTTATTAAACTGGAAAAGTATCTCGAGGCTGTTAAATCTCTCGTGAACGCAATTCAAATATCCCCCAAAAACCCCTTTCGCTACAAAGTGGTCGGGAGCATTCTTAGCAAACTCAATAAGTGGGAAGACCTCATCGTTATCATGAGGATCGCAGAAGAAGCTGGATTGGAGCACGCTTTTGTCAAAGAGTACCTCGCAAAAGCTCTGATAGCAATCGATCAAAAGCCCGAAGCCATAGACTACTACAAAGAGCTAACAGAGCTCTACCCCAATAATGTGGTCTACCTCAATAACCTTGCGGTTTGCTACAAAAATAGCGACGAGTTGCAAAAAGCTGTGCAGATTTACAAGAAAGCTTGCAATTTGGAGCCAAACAACCTGAGCCTTAAGTTCAATCTAGCCCTAGCATACCTAGCTCAAGACAAGTCTGAGCAAACCATTAGCTTGCTGCAGTCTATTTTGAAGCTAAATCCAGAGCATAAAAAAGCTCATGCCAAACTGCTTATGCTAGCCGACCCTAAGGCTTGCAAAGTTTATGTTGAAGAGGAGAAAAAACTAGCCGATCAAAACGTGATCAAGTTGAAGCCAGGACACCAAAAGCTCAAGATCAGTGAGAATGAAGAAAAAGAGATAGACGCCATCATTAAAAGCATAGAAAAGAAAAATCGCTTCCTCAAAAAAGTCATGTCACCTGACAAGCGCTGTATAAACGCAAAATCCCTTAAAATCCTCGGATCAAAATCAACCCCCGTTTTGCAAGAGCAATACATGGCTTCTCTTTGCAACATCCGGAAAAAGTTCGAAGAATTGATGAACTCATGGTTTAATCCGATCAAAACCATTTCAGAGGAAATTTGCAGTGATATTTCAGGTATCATAAAGCATATTTCAAAAGATATTCCTTCTGAACCAAACGAAATAGGTGAGCTTGCTGATACGTCAAAATTTAATAGTTCGGACTTACATATAGCACTTGAAAAGGAGCTGCAAAACAACACTGCTCTAAAAGAAGAACTCTATCCAATTGTCTTGCAGCTGCAGTTCCAGGACTATCTGACTCAAGCACTTGATGGCATCTCAAAAATCTTCCCCCTCCCGATGCCAATTGCAGATTTGAAGGCACTTTTGCAGGAAAAAGAAGGTTATCTAGTTCAAGGTGAGGATCGGAACTTATTTAAGGAAATCGTGTTAAAGGAAGATGCCAGTACCCACGAAGAAGAGAAAGCAGGGGATATGATTCTTTTTTAGAATTGTTGGAGTCTTACTTGGGAAAACTAAAAGCCATCGATGCCGAGTTTTTTAAGGATCATACCGAGACTTACGCAAATATTGATGAATTTAGTAAAAAGTTTCTTGAAGAGATCTTGAAAAAGATGAAAGACGCCAATGCTGAACTTAAAAAGCATATTTCCCAGTCCATGGAGAACCAAGATTCTCGCAGCAAACACGAGGATAAGATTAAAGAACTCATAAATGCTGGATTAGTCTCAAAAAATGCAAGTGCTGTCAATGAAGTAAAAGACTTTTTAGAAAAGAGGAAGACAGTCGACGACTTATTAGTTTCGTTGATGGGGCTCGTGCGACTCAATATATCCTTGGAGAAAAGGCTTGCCGTTTTTATTGAGCTATTTGACGAGTACCAAAAAATATCTTTAGCCAATCCAAGCCGCGAGCAGCTCTTAAAGTTATTTGCCCATTATGGTAAATCGCTAGGCCTGCTTTGGAATGTCTGTCAGCCAATCTGCGTAGATGTGTTTGCTGGTGAGACCTTTGAGGAAGTTATATTTGGCAAAAAGCATGGATAGAAACATATTTTTTTAAGTCGAATTTTTTGGGGTGACACATGACAAAAAGTAAAATTCTGATGGTCGATGATGAGGCTGATCTTCTTGCCACGAACAAAGAGTTTTTCGAACAAGATGATTTCGAGGTTTCAACTGCGGAAAATGGATTCGAAGCCATAAGGCTGATTTCAGAGCAAAAATTTGATGCCATCATCACCGACTATACCATGCCAAAAATGAATGGAATCCAATTTGCTAGCTACGTTAAAGTCAACGAGCACAACGCCTTAACTCCGATCTTCGTGATTTCGGGTAATATAAACGACAAAGCAATCGAGCGTTTGAAAAAGATTGGTGTGATTGGCTTTATTAGCAAACCTTATGACATCATGAAGTTTATTAATATCGTCAAATCCAAAATACTTAAAACCACACGCATGGACTCCTATTCGGACCAGGTCATATCACTCTTCTCAAGTTCAGTATCAGAGGTATTTTCTCACTATTTCCCTGACAAGGTCAAAATAGCAGATAGCAAGCTTTTCAATAGCAAGACCCCCCTTGCTCATTTTGCCTCAGCGATCCCTATCTATGGACAGTATTTCTACGGCTACATCGCTGTGTATTGCAATAGCGACATATTGCAAATGATCTGCTCAACCTTATTTGGTCAAAAAAACACCCAGTTTGGTGATGCTTTCCTTACTGATCTAACCGGAGAGATTGCCAACAATATTGTAGGCAACCTTAAGCTGCAGCTCGTTAAACAAAATGAGGTCATTCAGCTAGGACTCCCTTTATCGGTAAAAGCCCATCCCCAAGCTTTGACCCTGATGCCCTCCTCACCAAAGCACCTGATAACCCTGTCCATTGACAACACCCCCTGTTACGTAGAGTTCAGCTTGGGCGATCCAGTACGAGTGGCTACCATGGAAAAAAAGGAGCATATCCGCATTTTCAGCTGAAAGAACTAAGAGAAATAAAAAAGTCCATTTTGAAACAGAAGAAAAAGTTGCGAAAGATACTGATAGCTAAATGAAACGATAAGCATCTAAAACAATGTTTAACCTAGCAGAATTTTGCCAATTTTATATAGCTAGGTTTTCAATAAAATTGAGATCTCCTTTTCCATTTTTCCATGACTTTTTCAAATCATCGGTGCTCATCCAGTAGTCTCCATGGCGGGAATGACTCGTTCCAGGAGTCACATAGCGTTTCCTTAAACTCTTGCCTCCCCAGCTATTTCTCACCAAAAAATATAGCTTATCCTGATGGCAAGTTTTCCCATAAATGACAGAGCTATGGTACTCACACTCTTCCTTATCTTTTAGGTGCCCATAGCAGTACCCAAGCTCAACTGGCAATGATTGTGAATCAGTAAAATGCTGATCAAGCATTCTGATTAGCCTCTCTCTTCCATAAACGACTGCATAATAGTTCTTAATTTTGTATTTTAACTCACCAAACTCTCGACCCGCATTAAACTCCTTGCAACGATGCATCAAAAAATTTGCTAAGGTTCTTTTCACAAATGCCTTCCCAATCAGCTGATTTTTTGCGAAGCCATGATTTTTGATATAGTGATCAATTGCCATGAATTTTTGCAGGATTTCGCGATTAATCTCATACCCTTTTTCCTTCATGTACGAGACCAAGGCCTGGGCACTCAGGGTTCCCTTATGCAGCGACTGTGGGCGCATTTCCTTGAGAAACTTAATAAATTCGTAATAGAGTGACAAGCTGTCTTTTATATCTAAGTCAGAACTTTGAACATCAAGAAACCATTCTATCGACTCTATGGAACACGGTTGGGTGGAGATAGCATCTGCAAAGGCTTCTGCAAACTGCCCTCCAGTTATTCGATCGATGAGCTTGTTTTCCTTACCATAGTATTTATCGAGTAAGTAAGCCTCCCAACCGAAAATTGGGGTGAGGTACAGTAATTTTTTACGCCAAGATGCCGTTTTAAAGGGAGCTGCTTTGTAACCATGCATTCCGGAAAACATGCTAAGCATAATGGGAGAAGGAAATACAAACTCTCCATGAGTTTGCTGGTACAAGCTTCCATAAATATTTGCCACCGAGTGAGCATAGCAAATCCCTAAGGGCCCTTGGCTACTTGGATTTTGAAAGTACAAGTGTTCGTTAATGACCGAGGCATTACCAGAGCACTCAGCTGCTGCAAAGGTGATTTTTGATTGATTGATGAAGAGGATTAACATGATGGTAGGGTAAAGGAATTTTATCATCTAAGCTCCCTTTTCAATTGTGTCAAATAAGACATAATGTCTCAGATTACTTTTTAAAAGAACTATTTCAAAAATATTCGCTTTAACAGCAAAGCAGCCAAAAACCCATATTTAAAAGACTAAAATTTTGACTTCCATAAATAAATAAAGGACTTAGTCAATGCTACCGATACTTCATAAGAAACAAAACAGGTGGGGAAATTTTATTGAGCAGGTATTTACAAGTTATTTTGATTCTTGGTTTTTGGCATTTAAATAGTTGCGGTAACTGGAAGTCATTACTTTTACAAGAAGGATCTGAAGGGGTTCGCTCAGTCACTTACCCTACTTTGTATTTTAATATCCAAAATTTAGGATCTGAATCAGGAGAGGGGATTACGAGTATTCCGGTCACAAACGCAAGCGGAACTGAAATTGCTAGGCTGCAATTAAACAGCTTGTCACTGTCTATGGGAACGGTATACCTCCACACCGATGACTTTCCAAATTTGGAGTCGGTGGCGAAGGATGTTAGTTTTTCATTCCTCAATAATGCACAAAGTCCAGAAGATAGTTCAAGCCTAATTCCTCAGCACCCAAGTGGTTTCCGAGATCTAAGTATTTTAGACTTGGGAATCAATCTTGATGGAACCCTAGTGTTTGGTGAAGAGGAGCACAGGGTCATCTACAAAATAGACTTCTCCAATGAGGCTTACCTATTCAACGACAACGAATTTCAGTCGGTCACCCTAGATAGTTTGGAAAATCGTCTCATTCTTGCTGTTAACCCAAACCTTTGGTTTAATTTTTCGAGTGCATTAAGTGATACCCAGATTCAGACAGAGCTACAAAGCCTTGGAACTAGCACCGAGGTACAAGAAACCTTGATCAACGAACTGCTTGAAAATATCCAGCGGTCTTTTGTGTTTGGCATAGATAAGAACGGAGACGCTGCTCTTTCTTCCGAAGAAAGCAACAATCGAGATTATTTCGACTTAGCTAACTAGTCGCTGTAGCGAAATATAAAATACCTTTATTTAAAGGCTTTTGACTTCATATAGCTCTTTACTTACTTTA
>JABSRF010000161.1 GCA_013215275.1 Oligoflexales bacterium
GGGATAATTGCTAAACCTATGAGTATCGTGGAGTTAATGACCGTTAGAGTGCGTCAATAGATCGAGACCAGTGCCTTACCGATTAAGTTTAACAAAATCTGTCTAATTAATTTTGGATCTGATTCAAGATACTCAACGCTTGTATTAAGCATAATATTTAAAGGGATTCCTTTTTGTTTAGATTTCTCTAAAAAAATAGACTTCATCTTCACGACTTCATTTATTAAATTAAATTCTTTCGCTTGTATTTCGAATTTATCTGACTCTATTTTGGAAAAGTCTAGAATATCGCCCACCAAATCGCTTAAATGATTTGCGCTATTAGAAATCGTATCGATATATCGATTAACATCCGGGTTATCATTCAAAGAACTCTTTTTAATTAAATCGAGAAAGCCTATGATTGAAGTTAAAGGCGTGCGGATTTCGTAACTAATATTTGCAAGAAAGACCCTTTTTGCTTCATTGGCTTTCTCAGCTTCATGCTTTGCCTGCATTGCTTCATGAAGTGCTATAGAAAGGTCAGCATCAGATTTCTTAAGCTTATATTTCGTATCGCTGAGATCATTCTTTAGATTTTTGGTCAAGTTTGATCTACTTAAATGCCCGATATCAGAGAGACCATGTTCAATATTTTTGTTGATCAACTTCTCTGTTATTTCATAAATATAAGCAATTTCCTCAACGGAGCACCAAATTCCATTTATGAATTCATCATCTTTTATCTTGCTCAATGAACTATTCATAATATCTTGGATATAATGCATGGGATTGACTTTGAAGCTGCCCTGCTCACTTATTTCAATCAATTTCATTGACCAAGTAGGAAACCGTCTGTTACTTGACCTTGAGTAGGAATCAGCTAATATCCTGTGCCTATTATCTCGCTGAATATTTTTTGACAAATTATCAATATTTTCTTTTTTTCCTTCAATATACTGCCAGAATATATTATTGTGAAAAACTAAAAATCCCGAAACTGAGAATCTATCATTTTCACGAGCTGCACTTTTTGCAAGGTCTTCTAACTCCAATTTACCAAATTTAGTGGTACTCTTACTGATGTAGACATATTGCTTTAGATTCATTTTGTCGCCGTAAAATATTGTCTGAGATTCAACTTGCCTTACGCTTCATCAAGATTGAATATTTTTTTCTCAAGTTCAATCCTTATTTTTTGAAAGAAGAGATCAACTGTTGGCAACTTCTATCTTTACAGATTCTTCACTTGATCGTGGCATCACTGACTGTGCCTTAGACTCTTCACTTCAGGATTAAAACACAGAAATTCGGCGACAACACAGCCTAAACTTGAGGCAGTTCTACAAATCTTTCATGTAAGCTTTACACATTAGAATTCAAAAAAACTTGGTCACTAAACAGCGACAGCCTGAATCTGTTCAAGTTTTGGAGCAAAAAAATGAGTCACTTGCTGCTCAAGAATTTTCAGGACATCCTCATGGCTCTGTCCAATGGCTGCAAGCCAGTCCTTCAACATAGCTTCTTTGAGAATGATAGGTCAGCGGTCATGACCTGCTGCTAGAATTTCTGGAGTCGGATCTGAGGTGATGATGGAAAAACCCTTGAATGGGCTATGGTCCCAAATATCTTGGTTAAAGATCACCGGGACAAACATTCCAGAACTTGATTGCGGATTAAATTCAATCACGATACTTCGAAGCAGTGGATCTTTAAGCTCGGTCTTTGTGGGGGAATAAGGTTTACCCTGACTAAAAATCTTTTTTTTCCTTTGCAAAGTCATCGCAGCAAAGTGCTCTTTAACCTGTGCTAGAGAAATAGCACCTGAGTTTAGCAAGTCCTTTACTTGTACGTTTTCAAAAAAACCATCGAGGACAATAAAGCCATGGCCCTTTTGATAAGCATCGGACCAAGCTGAAGACTGCAAGTTGTCTAAGCGGGTGTTATAGTTGCAGCGTTTTTCTTTCCTCTTCCCTCGCATTACGGTGCGAAGATTTGGACCATAGTATTTTCCGTAACGCATAGGCTCACAGACAATCCTTTGTCCCTTTTGATAGTAGACGGGAACATAGTGCTTATCCCCGCAAAAAAAACGCTCACCCGATTCTGCAACTTTATAGTCTTTAGGGTATTCGGAGCTTTTTCCAAAGAGATTTTCCCAGACCTCTTTTGCTTTTTCAACCCCGAGGCGTAGCTCAATCTCTCTTATATTTTTACGAGTTAAAGCTGAAAAGCACAAATGCAACCTCTTTGCTTTAAAGTTAGTGTAGGAAAGGACCAAAATGGTCACTCCCCCGAACGGAGTGAGGGTTAGGGAATCTTTTCAATTGCTGTTTGAGATCACCTGACCACGACATTTGCTTTGCAAATATCGCGTGGTGATGACAGTGAATAGAGAACATCATTTCCCCGAACTCGTGGTGATAACAGTCATGTCATTCCCCCTAACGTAGAGAGAGTACAAAATGGTCATTCCCCCTAACGTAGAGAGAGTACAAAATGGTCATTCCCCCGAACGTAGAGAGGGTTAGGGAATCTCTTACACGATTCCCACAGGTCTTAAATTAAAGTCTAACATAGGAGGCAGTCGATCACTATCCAAGCTTTCTGCTAAGGCCTTTTACAGCAAAGCACCAAACACCCAACATCACGATGATCGTGAATGCCATATATGGAGTTGCCGCACTGATTGAGTTGCAGGTAATCAACAAAAGCTGAACAAGTAAGGAACCGGCAGACTTCCCCATCCTCGAACCTACCCCGTCGATTGCAGCTTTTCCATAACGCTTCTCGGTGGTGGAAAGAGGAATAAAAGCGATCTCTTTGGATGTATCAAAGAGGGTGTACTTACAACCCCGGGAAAAAACCATTTGGATCGAGCCGAAAAACAAGGTCAGGTTGATCGGGTTACTCATGAGGTTAAGGATGATATCAGGAGTGGAGGCTGTTTCTTGGAACAAGAGCATCCAGAAAAAGCCCGTGCATGTGATCGAAATGGTCACTGGGGTAACGTATGCAGCGTATTTCCAACCACACCGACGCAGTAAATTTCCAGATACAAACAAAGAGATGATGACCGAAACAGTGCCCGTAAGGGTTGTGATATGACTCTTATAGCGGGCCATACCAGCTGCGTCATCAAGGTAAAGCATCTTCAACTGATTTTCCCAGAGCACATCTGACAAGTTAAAGACCAAATTGTAGCTAAGGACCAACAAAGCTATGTAGAGTAAATGCTTAGAGTTACGTAGGCATTCGATGCATTCAGATAGGGTGAGTTTTACTTTTTGGTTTTTCTTAATTTTTTGTTCGGGGGTATAGACGACGCCCTGCCAGTGCATGTAGTAAAAGAGTAGCATCACTAAAAAGCCACAAGCTACTGCGGTCCCCAAGTAAAACATGAGGGACTGTTCCCACGCTGAGGACCCAAAAGGGAGGTCTGGGTTGTAGTTATGACCCGCATAATAAGCCGATGTTAAACCTGCAAAAACTGCTGCTGAATTAGCTCCGAGCAAAAAAAGAGGGTAAAACCTCCCTGCTTGTTCGATACTCGTAATTTCATTAGCAAAGCCCCAAATAAGCATAGAAAGGAGGATGGTTCCCCACAGCTCGGTGATCACATAAAACACCGACAGCGGCCAATGCCCAACCATGCTGATAAAGCCACCCGCACCTTCTGGAAGGACTCGGGATAAAAAGAGAGACAAGGACTCAAGCTCAAGGCTTGTTCGGTTTGGGTAAATAAAAAATATAAATAGTACGTAAAATACAATGAAGAAGCTTAGCATAATGTAGAAGATCTTCTCTCGGTCAAATCGATGAGAGAGCCTCATAGCTAAGCCAGTGATAAGAAAGGCCCCAGGTATTACAGCCCAAACTTTTAGAAACGGGATAATCTCCGCCCCTACTTGGCTTTCGGCAACGACGATAGAGGACTTAATAATCCTCAGCATATCGTAAACATAAGCCAATAGAAAAAATATAAGGAAGGTTGGAACAAATTTATTTAACTCGTTCCTATGAACAGGCCAGACTATGGATTTTATCTTAGTCAATAAACCTTGTGGGTGCTTCTCTGGATCTAGGTTGCGATCATTTACCGAATTTTTTAGAGCATCCATAAATTCTCAATAACTCACGTTTACCTAAGGAATCAGACGATCAACCACAATAGGACCTTGTTAGAGTAGAATTGACACTCAAACGCAATTCTACGCCAAATCACTGTGACCATTGGTGGTTCACATAATTGCAAGGCCATATAGGGTTCTTACACATGTGATTTAGTCTTTATTCAACCACCTTGCAAGCTTATATTTTGAAATTGCAAGAATAACAGGATATTTTCTAAGCTTGTTGACCTATTCTCGAAGGTAGAAAGTATCAAAAGTTTAGACACTTCGCAGAGTAAATTTTCACGGTTATATTACAGGAAATTAGGATTTGTAAAGTTGATAAGAAAAAAACACTGTTGTTCAACCCTCCCTCAAACACTTCTACCTCATGGGCAAGGGTTAGGGATTTCCTGATGAATTGAGTTGATACTTTGCATTAAGTCCTCTGACATATTCACCTCTGCACTAGCAATATCAACTTTTAGCTGTTCCATCGTTGTAGCACCGATGATGACACTGGTCATAAAGGGCTGTTTTAAGCAGAATGCAATGGCCATTTGAGAAGGATCCATTTTACAGAAATTTGCTAACTCTACGTATCTCTCAGTCGCTTTAAACCCATTTTCATTTGAGTAACGACTAAATCGCTCCCAAATGGTAACCCGTGCACCTTCGGGTTTTTTGCCACCTAAGTACTTTCCAGACAGGACTCCAAAGGCAAGAGGAGAGTATGTTAAAAGCCCACAGTTTTCCCGACAAGAAACCTCTGCTAAGCCTATTTCATAGATTCGATTCAAAAGATTATAGGGGTTTTGAATGCTGACGACCTTAGGCCATGACTTTTCTTTCGCTATTTGCAAAAATTTCATAGCTCCCCAAGGGGTTTCATTGGATAGGCCTACCGTTCTAACCTTTCCCTTTGCAACACAGTCATTCAGCACTTCCAAGGTTTCCTCTATGGGAGTCATATCCTCGGAGGAATCATGCTCATAGGAGCGTCGACCGAAAAAGTTTGTGCTTCGATCTGGCCAATGTAATTGATACAAATCAAGGTAGTCGGTCTGAAGCCTTTTTAAACTTGCGTCAAGAGCTGTCTCAATATTTTTACGGTTGAGTCGCGGTTTTCCGTCTCTGACGTAGGTAAATGTTGCCGCAGGACCAACGACTTTGCTTGCCAATACAATACGATCTCGGTTCCCACGGGAATGGAGCCACTTACCAATATATTCCTCAGTAAGAGAATAAGTCTCCTTTTTAGGTGGAACTGGATACATTTCTGCGGTATCTACAAAATTCACTCCGTGCTCTATCGCATAGTCAAGCTGCTCGAAAGCATCTTCAAGGCTATTTTGTTCACCAAATGTCATGGTACCCAAGCAGATGGAACTCACTTCAATTCCAGAATCTCCAAGCTTCCTCATCTCCATTCTAAACTCCTGTGCTTAGCGCAAAAAATTAACCATGAGCCGGTCAAAACCCACCATTGCCATACCCTAGAAGCATTCTCCAAAGTACGTGAAGACATTATTCTATAATTTTTTCCTAAGATAAGGAGTACATTTGTAATGCGCAAGCTAAATTAAGCAGCCTAAATAGGAAACCATTGCCGCATCCCACCCAAAAATTCATGGTAAAATTGCCATAAGAGACGAAACTTATCATGAGGAAGGCCCCACTTGAAAGACTACGATCTGATTGTCATTGGATCAGGCCCTGCTGGTGAAAAGGCAGCCGTCAAGGCTGCATTCTTTGGGTACCGGGTCGCAATCATCGAAAAAGAAAAAAAGCTAGGAGGTGCAGGAGTCAATACTGGCACCCTCCCCTCTAAAACCCTAAAAGAGACAGCCCTTTATTACTCAGGGAAATACGATAAAGGGCTTTACGGTATTGACCGAGAGCTTAAGCATGGGGCCTCAATAGATGATTTCATGTACCGCAAGCAAGTTGTCTGCACTTCCATGAACCAAGAAATTGTCAACAACCTAAAAAGGCACAATGTAGATATATATCATGGTGATGCAACCTTCGAAGACGCTCACTCGGTCAGAGTCATAGGCGTCAAAGAAATCCTTTTGAAAGCTCGTTTTGTTATCATTGCCACAGGCTCTTACCCTTACCAACCTGACAACATACCATTCGACGGTGAAAGGGTTCACGATTCTGATAGCATCCTCAACATCAACAGGTTTCCAAAAACCCTTTGTATCGTTGGTGCAGGAGTCATTGGCTGCGAATATGCTACGATTTTCGCCGCTATGGGAGCCCAGGTTTTTTTAGTCAACAACAAGCATACGATCCTCGACTTTTTAGATGCCGAGATTAGCACAGCAATCATCGAAGAAATGCAGTCAGATGGAATTGATATATTATTCGAAACAGAAGTGAAAGAAATCCGCACACCCAATAAAGAATCTGATCCAATTGATGTGGTCCTTTCAAACGAATCTATCTTACATGTTGATATGTTCCTATACGCCGCTGGTAGAAGTGGTAACACAAAAAGCTTAAACCTCAATAAGATTGGAATAAAAAAAGGAAAAAGAGAGACAATACCGGTTAATGCCTGCTACCAAACCAATGTAAGCTCTGTTTATGCTGTCGGAGATGTGGTAGGGTTTCCCGCATTAGCTAGCACCAGTATGGACCAAGGAAGGGTTGCAGTCTCCCACATGTTTCAGATTAAGGATCATGACCACATTGCTAAGATTTTTCCAATTGGAATTTACACCATTCCCGAAGTTTCCATGGTTGGACTAACAGAAAGAGCCGCACGCGAACAAAACGTTGCTTATGAAGTTGGTATCGCTAATTTTAGCTTCATGCCCAGGGGAAAAATCATGGGGATTAAAACTGGCTTCCTAAAGCTGGTTTTTGAAAAGGAAACATTAGAAGTATTGGGAGTTCATTGTATCGGCCCGCTTGCAACGGAACTAATCCACTTTGGCCTCGGTTTGGTAGAAAACAAAAAAAATCTTCACCAGATCATTTCAACCATTTTTAACTATCCTACCTTACATGACCTCTATAAATATGCCAGTTATAATGGCTTAGGAAAGATCCCTCAGCATAACCCTCGTGTTTTTAGTCAGGTAAAAAAAATGGTTCCGTAGGTTCTGTCCAGTTTTTTGCATTCTTCTTTATCTACATATTTTTTCAATTCCGTAACAAGGTATCGAAATTCTTCGTCAGCATCATAAACAATGCTGTCAAAATTGTCATTTACTGGCTTCAGATCAATAGATGTCTGGTAATTGCGAAAATCATTAACCTGACTTTCGATCTCATCCTTAAGCTCAGGGTGCTTGATCACAGCTTTCTCATAGAGCGCATCGATGATCGCATGCTGATTGCGACGTAGCTTTAGCTTTGCTTTAGCGACCTTATAGTCAGCTTTTCGGTTATAAAAATACATCACCAATCCAAAGACTATAACTAAAACAATTGATATAACTAAGTACAATCTTTCAGCCCTTTTTGTTTAAATGGTAGAGTTTCATTTGAGTAGAAAATTTTTACGAAACCTTGTTTTATTCTATAGACCATGCACTAGTTTGTCCATGCCGGAATTAAAAAGTAAAATAGAAGCTAGGGTATCGTATCCACCAAGGGCTCTCATATCGGTAATGAAGAAACTACTTCCTATCATCATGACAATCAGTCTCCTCGCTCCTACTTTGTCAACAGCTCGTTCCAAAATAGGAGCAGAGCTTGCCGATGTGGTCGGGTTTAGCTTTAGCCTACCTTTTTCAGATGATGCGTTTGGAGAGTTCAATCTAGGCTGGAGAAACCTAAACAAAGAGAAAAGCCTGATTCATAGTGCCTATTACCTGCTCAATGATAGAGGTGATTTGGTCAAGAGTGGCTCTGAAAAAATCGACATCTATTATGGAGTCGGCTACAAACTTGTGTCTGATGAGGAAGAAATAGAAAACGACACAATCGACAACGAAGAAAACAAAAAGGAGTTTAAGCATAAGCTCTACCTAAGAGGCCAAGTAGGCCTACGCTATCATAACTCCTTATTTGAGCTTTTCTTTTCAATGCTTCCTTGAAGTGGACCCCACTGTCCAGACCAAAAATAGCTTTGTATAAGTAAAACTAAAACTTGTTATTGAATGCTATAA
>JABSRF010000162.1 GCA_013215275.1 Oligoflexales bacterium
AAGATATTTCGATTTTTATAACAATCGGAGACCTCATCAAGCTCTTGGATATAAGAGGCCAGTTGAGGTTCATTATAACATTCAATAACAAGTTTTAGTTTTACTTATACAAAGCTATTTTTGGTCTGGACAGTGGGGTCCACTTCAGCCACCCTCAGTCACTTAGCTGCTCACTGCTTAGAAGCTACAGGCAAAAAACAAGAGGAGGCTACCCAAACTTTAGAAGCTTTACTGCAAATGTCAGCTTCAGTCGCACAATGCGATCACATCATAGGTATCATTGAGGAAATTAGCTTTCAAACAAAGCTTCTAGCAGTCAATGCAGCGGTTGAAGCCACGAGGGCTGGCTCACGGAGCAAAGGCTTTGCTGTGCTTGCTGACAATATGGGACACCTAGTCCAGCGTAACATTGATGTTTGTAAAGAGTTCCAAGATTTATCGAAGAGAAACAAACTACTATTAAACAGCTGCTTAGGGACTATCAACACTAGTAGCAAAGATTTGGCAAAAACAGCCTCTCACATAAACGAGGTCATTGACCTAAACAAGAAAAGTTTAGAAGCACAACGAACGCAAAGTCCAATCATCGCGCAAGTAAAAACGACCATCGATCAGGTCCAGGTCAAAAACCAAGAGAACAATGTTGCATCTAAACATTTGCAGGTCGTAAGCCACGAACTTGCAAACAAGAATCTTAAGCTTAAAGGCATAATGCAATCCCTAGATTGCTTGAGGGCAAAATCTAAGAACGCTTACGAGAAATTAACAGGCCAAGGTGGCGATCAGAACCTACAAGCATTGAAAATCATTTCGCATCATAAAAATAATGGGCCTCGCGAGAGTGATACCCGGAAGGATCATCAAGATTTTAAGAATGCTAGTGGATTTTAGTCCGTAATATTTCGAAACGGGATGCACAGGGTGCCAGAAAGACCCCTAATATATAAAGACTTCTTTTCCAAAATCATGAGAAACGAAAGCAAGACAGTATTCGTAATGAATATTTATATTAGCCACTTACAGCTGAAGGCTAGGGCTTTGAAGCCATAGGCAAAATCCAAAATCACCAACATTTTAGCGTGATACCAAGATTTTATTAAAGAATGAGGCATAAGTTCCGATGTGCAGCACATCAGTTATGGGCTAATACGGAGAAAACCAATGCCAAAGCTAAGCAAGTTACTCAGGCTCTTAGTCGGTCTGACCAGCTGCATCTTAATATTATCTGCGACTGCATGTAAGAAGAAGAGCACCTCAAGATCAGTGGGTAATTCGCAGATTCCAGGAACGGATGATGGTTCTGGAGGAGGTGGAGGTGGAGATGATAGCTGTGCTTTTGCACTGACTGAACCAGATTTTACACCGGTTGACCCCATGAAATTACGCATAACAGACATATCATTGGAAGCCTTGAATAGCTCATACGTGGTCAGGGTTACTGAACCTGGCCCTCCTGCTCCTAGTTCACAACGCATTGCCTATGAAGTTTGTCCCCAAGAAGGAGGAGGTTGCACCCTCCACTCCATGGTTTCACAGGCTGATATTACTGATGCTTTACCGTCAGGGACTGCCAAGATTACTGCATGGGCTTGCTGCAATCATTCCGATGGCAAATGTAAGCCAGAGAATCCTGGATATGTTGAAAAAATGCTAGGCCCTGAGGGAGCAAAGAAAACTTATTACTGTGGAAGGCCGCGATTAATTACTGATAGTGGGTTTCAAGAAATCCCAGTTTTACCTGAAGTCAGCAGTGGTGAAGACTTACAAAACAGATACATTGCAGAGCTTGACAAAAGGGCTGAAAGAGCTGCAACTGAGGCTTTTGGCCTTATAAAAGAACAATCGAAGGTTAGTTCCGACCTTCAGATTTATCAGAATGCAACTGTTGAGGGTGGTTTTGATAACTTTTTCCGGATTATTTTGGCTGCAGGTGTTCAAATAGCTGAGAGTATTGTGCAAAGTGGAAACTCAGGAGGCACCAACCTAACTGGAGGCCTATCACTGACCAATAGTGATTGCCTTCCTGATACGAGCAACACCACTTACCCTCCACTGGATAACCCATACGATAGCGATCCTGGTGATTTTACGCCACCGAGTACCACAGTGGATGATGATGAAGATGAAAATGATGAAAACAAAAACGATGAAGAAGATGAGAATCTAAGCCTAAAAGCTCTCTGCGAGGAGCGAGGACGGCAGTATGAAAGCCGAGAAATAGGCCGCACGGAGTGGCGTTCAGAAACTAACGAGTGCTGGGCCATCGCCACCAATGGCGAGGAGCAGCTTATTGACCCAACCGAAGAGCTACCTGACGCGGAAGAAAAGTCTGCTACAGCTCAAGAAGGTGAAAAAGAAGCCAACGGCTGGAAGACAGCAGGTGGGTGGTTTATTGGAATCGGAGCAGTCACTGCAGCAGGCGGCCTAGTTGCCTTAGCTGAAGGTAAAAAGCTTATCCCAGAGTATTTTGATAAATACCAAGCAGACGAAACAGAACTAAAAAAGAAGATAGATGGTTACAAGTTCATTGATGATGAAGGATTCTTGACAAAAAATTATGACGATGCACCAAGAGGTCAAAAGCGAGCTTTTGATATTCTAGTTGGAATCAGGGAGGAAAAAACCATCAAAAGGTACCTAGAAGGACATACTACTAATATCGAAGAGCATAAGACATTACGACAATCCGTTTCCGATGCTGAAGAAAACCGAATCAAAGCAGAAGAGGAGCATAAAAATGCAAGTAGAAGAGATAAGGCATCCAAACTAACCGCATTAAATGAAGCTAAGGCGGCGAAAGTTGAAGCTGATAAAAAACTATCATCTTTCTTAGAAGCGGAAAAACTGGATCCTGACCTAGATAAAGCTAATAAGACTCTCGAGGCCAGGCAAGTCCTTTTTGCTGAACTAGAAAAATTCCCTGAGCTTCCACCGGCTACAAGAGAAGCCAGATTGGCGGAAATTTCTGATGCATTATCTGATGACACAGGTACAAAGCAATTTAGCCTTGGAGACAACGAAAGCTCCAAATATACTAAAGCCGAATTTGATGGTTTGTTTTCCACTACTGAAGGCGTCAACAAAGCAGGCTTGCCCGACTACAGTTTGCAAAGGCTTAATCAAGACTTACCTAGGATTGATGCGCATAAAGCAGCTATTAACCCAAAAACCTGGACAGGCTGGACCAATCAAAAATGGAATGCTTACCGAAAAGTCGAAGTCGAAACCAAAGCCAAGTGGGGAAGCAGAGGCTTACTAGGTGGTATTGCAGCTATCGCACTAGGTGCAGTTGCCACAGGATTCTCCCTAACAGAGAACCAAAGTACCATCGACAAGCGGCTTGCAGACATAGAGAATTATCTTATCAAAACCTTACTCAGAAGAGAAGCTTGCGTCCAAAATGTTCAAAACTGCCACGATTAAGCTAGCTGCACCGCAGCTTCCCCTTACCCATCTACATCAAGATCAAGCTCTCAGGCCTTTACGGCTTTCTTTATCTTTAAATTCTCCCACTTGCGCTTAAGCCCAAGTTTTACCGGCTTAAGGGGCACAGAGTTTAAAAGCTTGGGATAGGGCCCCCGTAAGAGTAGACGATCTTCGATCGCTTCATACAGCATGAAATTATAACCAAGATTGAGGGACTCACCATGAAATTGGAGGATTGAAGCAATGGCATCTAAAAACTCCTGTGCGTCGTACTCACCCCCCTCAAAAAACCTACGAGTAAGAAAACCGAACCATTTTTTTGCATTTTCTAAACCCAGCAAAATATTTTTATAATAGCTTAAGGCAGTGTTATGATCCTGAGCAAGCTTGTAGACTGCAAGCTTGAGATTAGCCTGCAGCTCCTCCATTCTAGTCTCCATCTCACGGGTTCTTGACCGTCCGATCTTAATTTGACTCATATAACCAAACCCTAATGAGGTTTCTTTCCCCCCGTAAGGACTTAAAAAATCAAAAAAACGTGAGCGGGCACTATACTTGGCTGCCGCTATAAGGTACCGAAACTGCATCATTTCCGGGGATTTTTGTAAAACTAGAGCTTCAAGCTCCTTTGGATCAATCTCGGGCAGCTCGCCTAATTCAGGAAAAGGGAGCCTAACAATTCCAAATTCACTCCACTTATCTTCTTCAAGGTCGACCACAAAAGCAAGCTGATAATACGACTTTTGAATGCTTGCTTCTAATAAGCGCTGATCAGAAACAAGCATCAAATATATATTTTCAATCTTAAGTTTTTGGTCCAAGCGATCCTCACCTTCCTTTAAGCGTATCTCTGCTTGATCTAAAAGCTCTTTAAGGTGGATACGATACTCTTCGAACATGTCGTACAGAGCACGCAGAAAATTAATTTCATAGTATAAGGCATACAAGCCATTAATCTGATTTGCCTGCAGCACCTTATGCCCCCACTGCTCTGCTTTCAGAAAAAGCTTACTTTCCTCGAAGTGAAACCAATGACTAGGAAACATAAAGCCAATCATTTGCACTGCTAAGGTAAATGGATCATTATTTGCCACAGCTTGTAACGTGGAAAAACTCAAGGAAGGCAGAAGCTTACCAATTTCAATATTAACCTGATGCTTAGCTTGAAAGACCTTTTCTGCATTCAGGCGAATTTGAAAGTTTTGACTCATAAGCCTTTCAAGTAGAACGTCAAGCTTGTACTCCTTTTTATGAGAAAGCCCAAGCTTGTTATCTCCTCCAGATTGTTCACAATAGTGAAGCTCTGCCACCGAAAGCTTCTTATGAAAATTATAGTTATTGATACTAGGGTCGTGGGGAGGCAGCTTGGTCTTTGCATGGGATGGTAAAGCAAGGAATCCTGTTAAGAAGCAAACCATAAATAAATAAAGATTCATCACACCTTCCTCTATCTACCAGCATCCCCTACATGCTTGAACAACTGTAGATCCATGGGAAGCATCTTGACCCCCCAACGTGGATAAGACGGCCAAAACAGGCGTAAATCATCTCCATGAATTCTCCCGGTGACCACCCTTGTATCAGATAAGCGAAATGCTATGCTACCAGAATAAAAGTCATAGACACCTGCATCCACGGTCTTCATCTCAGTAACCCCCGGAATGTGGGCTCCTCCATATATCTGAATCGGAAAAAAGCTTGCTAAGTCGATCGGATTGCGATCTTCTAAGGCAAAAAGCTCCAAGAGCCAGTTTTTACCCTCATACATGCCTAATCCGCTTTTTAGTTTTATCCCATTCACAACAAAAGGAATCTGGGTTCCATGCCTCGCTAACACAAAAGGACCCACGACTCCAAAAGTCCGTGAGATCCATTGTCCCATGATTAAGTCTTTTTGCCAGCAATCAATCTTTGCCAGGGCATCCAAACCTGAGTCCCAGACCATGTATGGGTGCCTTGGATTAAAAATAACTTTCTTAAATGGGAAAGAAATCTTAAAATCCCCATCTTCATTGGGATGTTCGAAATGCAACCATGCACTCGGAAAAAAGTGGATGTGGCTCCTGCCTCTTGCTTGGCGGATTGACTCAACGCTAACATCCATAACCTGATAACGGTTTAGCTGAGTATGATATAAAAATCCCTTGTAGTAACCATCAAGTTTATTGCTAGTCAGCTCTTCCGTCTTGTTATCCGAACGCCTCCATGCTTCTATGTTTTCCAGGATAGTGCTTAAGGGCTCATCCTTAGGCTGGTAAGCAAGGTCCAGCTCCTTTGTTTTTTTGAGCTTGCATCCATTCAGATTTAAAAAGGGATAGTCTAGGGACAGGCGAATGTTCTGAGGCTGTCCAGTCATCTTGATAAATCCTGAATAAGGGTTGAAGGTCCCTTCTTCGAAATTATTCTGAATACAAATGGAATCTGAGCCTCCACACGAGCCATCAGAAACTCCTAAGCGACCAGTAAACTTGTAACCATAAAATGGAGTTTGAACTGGTTCAAAGATAGAAAACCATTTGCTCGCTTCTACCTGTAAGTATTTATGCACCTCATCACAAACTCCCTCATACTGACCTGAGAGCAGGGGGAAGGTAGGCCTGTCATGTAACTCAGCATGATTAACTTGCTCCAGTAACACCCGCTCTGCAAGCTCCGGCTCTGGAGGTAATTTCCTTAGCAAAACCTTACCCTTGGCATAGCCACTATGGCTGCGAAACTTACCTTTTAAGCTTTTGTCTATAAGCTCCAATTCAAACAGTGATAAATCCCAGTCGTCACTATCGAGAACAATTTCGTTTCCGTCTGCTGAGTACACGACCTCTTCATAATACTGCGAAACATATTCATGGGAATTAAAGTGACCTAGGTTCAACCTGAGGACCGCTGAGTAGGTTTGAGGCCCCACCCTAAAAAAGTCGAGTTGCAATGGAATTTTTAGATGAAGCTTATCGGGTAATAAGTACCCTCTAAAACGCCCCTTCAAATCCACATTGGCAAAGGATTTCCCCTGGGAAAAACCCAAGAGCACAAAGAACACGAATATAGATAAGCCATACCTAAACATGAGAAAAGCAGTTCCATGATAAGTTGCACGAATTTTAAATAGTCAGGATAGCACCAACTTATCAGAAACGAAAGCATTGCCAAATAAAAACAAGCTTTGATAACAGACCAATTCAAACGGATACTAAGAGAATCTATTCGCGTTAGTTTTGGAACTAACCTCCTATACCCGTGACTACACCATAAATTGTTTCCTTTAAGGATTGCTCTAAATTTGGAAGTATATCATCCAAGCTTATTGCGATTGGTCCTACAGAGTTTTTAATTGCAGTATTGATAATGATATAGGAAAAAACGGCATTCTCAGTCTGAATTAGTAAAGTTACATTAACAAAGTTTTCAGTTATATTGTCTTGGGCTTGAATCATTAAATCTGAAACTAGAACTGAATTGGAAGGTAAATGAGAATCAAACCTTTTTTGATAAGTATAGTTTATTGGTGGGTCATCAATTATGTTCTGCATTGAATACCCAGCTAAATATGTAGCTGGTGGTTCAGAAATATTAAGTTGATCGCGATAGGAACTACTGGAAAGTGCATTTGTTTGCATCATCTGCGCAACTTCTTGTGGGTCAGTTTCTGGGATCATAAAACCTGATATGTAAATAAGATTATAGTATGCATTGTCTACCTCCTCATTTAAATGAGGTATTAGAGAGATTTCATTTACTGCACCGGCTTGAGAGTTTGTTGATAGGATCTCGATATCACCTATAAAATCGCCACGACCACATGCTGCCGTCAAAACTCGTTGGAGATCTGCCTCTACCCCTAAATATCCAGGATCCTGGCAAATAGCTGCAAAGTTTGTGCTCAAGGTATCTACTTCAACATCTGTCATGCTTGTGGATTCTGCAGGTGGTGCTCCTGAACCCTGAGCCTCACCAGTCGCATCCGAAGTATTCTCGCTTGTCCGTGAATCGGCGGATTCATTTGTGCTGGAGCTAGAATTGCCATTGGAATTTGTATTGGAACCATCTCCCGTGGCCTGGCTACCTTCATCACTGTTTTGCTCAGTTGTCTCAGTCGGGTTGCTTGGCAGTACTTGGTTGGACGAATTATCGTTTTGATCATATCGATCCACCCGGTTGTCATAGGGGTCAGTTTTCAAACATCCAAGAGCAATCATGCTCACAAAAAATAAGTTTAAATAGATCATAAGTAACCTCTTTATATGTAATCTTTGTCAAACTCTAACACTTATTGTTTCATCACAAATGAAACATCGTACCAAAAGAAAGCTCAGTTATATCTAAATCATAACGCCCTGGGTTCTCATATTCGTTACTGATTTCACGCTTCCCTGAGACAACATTGACTGCAGAAAGCAATCTTAATCTAGAATTTAACTTGTAAACAAAACCTGCAGCAAAGATTGATCGATCAATAGCCCTAAAGTCTCCAAAACTTGGTCCTATCAGGCTTGATCCTTCCTCATTTCCAGAACTATCCTCTAAGGTAGATGATCCATCTCCAATATTGTTCGGTATGTAGCCATAAGCTAAGCTTACCTTAAGGCGTTTCAAAACCTGAGCCTTGATACCCATAGCAAGTTCCATAACATCGTGAAAGTCAATTGACGAGCCTTCCTCTTGAGAAACACCTTCATTGTGAATTGATCTCCCAGCAGAATGAGCCAAATACCTAAGGTAACTCCAAATAAATATTCTACCCACTATTCATGTGTGATCAGAACGCTATATTTTGGTAGAAACGGA
>JABSRF010000163.1 GCA_013215275.1 Oligoflexales bacterium
AGTGACCAATCTCCAAGGAGCCGATGCTAAGAAGATTGTATCAATCTACTGTAGACGATGGTCAGTCGAAGTCATGTTCCGAGAACTCAAATCTGGAATGGGTTTAGGACAGTTTGAAATGATTGAGGAGGAGCGAAAGACTCAAAACGCTGTTGGGCTTGCGATTTTATCGTATCAACTTGTCATTATTTTATCTAAAGAAAAGATAAAAACTGATGTTAAGTGGAGCATATTTACTCTCAAACATCTGCACCAAAAGCGTTTCATGAAAGCACAGTTAGAAAGCAATACCATGAGCCAAGTGAAGAGGGCTATGAAAATAGCTGTATAGATAGAGTATTTTTTCTTCACTAATTGGTTAGGGGTGCAATTAAGAGTCTTCTGGAATTTTTTTCCGGTTTAAATTCCCTTTATCTAAAGACCGGCGTTTTGTTGGCGGTAAAAGTCAGAAGTAGTATCGCTGTTACTTTTTTTTCATCTCCAGAATCTGATAAAAACCTTTTACACCAACCTTTTTAAGGAGATGGTAGTAGGGAAAGTCTCATTTGCCAGTAAATACCCCTTTCTAGTAAGCAGATTCGTATCACAGGTTATCTAAAGTCGCCCTGCGAAGCGATGAAAATTTTTCTTCTGCACTTAATCTAGCACTCCGCCGAATTAAACCTTCGTCCTTTGGAGTTTTTCAGAACTGAGGTCAGGAAATCCATCAAACACACCAAAATCCAACTTGAGCCTGAATCAGAAACTTACCTAGTCAACTTTCTTGCTGAAAAGGCTTACCCGCAAAAGCGAGAAGCAGGAGGAGGCCATGTCCTAGAGGTCCTTGAAAAGCCTTTAGCCCTCATTTTCAAAAGAGCCAACGAAGCTGTCGGCACCCAAAAGATTAAGTTAATGCAGGCTGTAGGTGACACCAGCTTGTTTATTAGCGGATATTTTTCGGAATTTTTTAATCACAAGACCTTCAGTCGAACCTATTATATGGACCTTGGAAGCTCGTCCTACATGATAGCCGCAGATCACATTGCAGGGGGCACCCCAATCACTCTTTACTCATTGGGATCTTTTCATACTTATCAAACCATTTTTACAAAGTCTCAGAGATTATCTCTGACTTAGCAGATCGTCTAAGAACAAAAGACTACGAGGACATTTACGCAGTCCATAAGCTTTGGGAAACTAAGCAATCGGAACAGTTGCTAAGAGCGTTAAAAAGGGAGGGAATCATTCCGATCAACCACAAGAAAGTTTAGAACACAAGGGTCGTTCCTGGGCTTAGAGCTTCCTCTTGCTTTTCATGCTTCTCCTCTTTTTTAACAAGATCACCTATATAATATTCAAAAGAATACTTTTCTTGCTGGGTCACTAAGGTGTTTTGAATCTTTTTGATCAACTCTTTTTCCAAGTTTTCCCAATCTACACTGTCACCAGAAGCCAGAACTGAAGTGATATGTTTATGCTCATAGATACGATGCTCCAAGACCTGCCTCGTTAAGTCAAAGCCTTGAATAATGGGTGAGCATTTCTCGTATTTTGTGCTTAGGAGGTCTAAATCCTCCTCAATATCTTCCAATGTCTCTTCCCAACTATCCTCACTCATTGGATTCATGATGCACATGCAATCACGGATTTCCTTCAATTTATCTGGGCTGACGCTTGCAGGATCCAGTTTTTTAAACTCCTCTCTAATCTTAGTTTCTTGATAATCAGTAAATATAGCCTCACCACAGTCAGAACCGATTTTTTCTAGAGCTAAGGTGATAGGTTCGGTTTTGTCTACCTCCAAACAAACTTCCTGCAACCAACGAGCTTTATCAAAACTACCTGAATCCATCTCCATCATACTTTTTTGATAGTGAGTCATCACAGTCTCGTATCTTTCGATGATAGTCCCCATGGTCTCTACTTCCTGATCTAGGATGTCATCGAAAAACTTATAGAGGCCCTTAATTGCCTTGATTGGCTTATCAGGTAAATCAAATCCCACGATCTTAAGGCCCGATTGAAACTTCTCAAGGAGGTTTATCAAGTCATTGAGAATCAGTGACAATGAAATACAAACAGCATGAACCAGGTCTCTAGCCAAAAATAGAGTCGTCAACGAGAAAAACATATAGTTAAAGTAAAAGACTTCTAACTGGTCATCTTCTGTGTTTGTTTTGGGTAGCTTAAACTTGAACAGCTCGTTTTTAGGCCACACCTGATTGCTAAAACCAAAAAATAGTTTATTACCTACTTTTGCAAAATGCTTTTTTTCAACGCTCATCTCAGGAATCTCTGCATCCGTCACAAAATGATTCTCACGGATGCAGTTCCTGTCAGTAATCTTCAAAAATTTGAGCTCAAATTGCTCTAAATGAATCCGATCACTAAAATTCTTGATCAACTTGAGGCATTGGTAAATATGCAAAGGGATATTTTTGAGGGTAATGTCTTTGTCTAGGTTCTCAAGATAACTGTGGAGGTTGTTCAAAGCTTGCCAACTAACATATTTCAGCTGAGAAAAGTCTATTGTCTGGTTTTTTTCTACAAACTCATCAAGTACCTTGCAGTCAACTCCCTCATGAAGAATCCCGTTTAGCTGTATTTTTTCATTTTCCTTGACCACGAAAAACCTGACTTGTTTCATATCAAGCGGCATTTAGGCTCTCCCGTATTAAGTAAGCCGAAAGCTTGGAAAATCTGCTATTGGTCTATACACCATACCATAATCTATTATATAGACTCTTCCAATCCATTCCAAAACTATGAAGGGAAAACACATTTTTAATTGACTTGAATTTTTTTTTGATATTTTTGAAATTAATAGGGCAATACACATATCAACAGGGATGTTACAGAATAAGAGAAACTTATCCCTTGATCCCAGCGGAGGGGACTCCTTTAGCAAAATGTTTCTGTACCAACAAACTTAATAAAAAAATCGGAACCATCACAATCATAGATGAAGCCGACATGGCTCCCCACTCAATTCGATCGCTGGTCATGTAAGCATTGATTGCCAACGGGGCGGTTTTCGTTTGCGACCCTGCCAATATTAATGAATAGAGAAAATCGTTCCAGCTAAACAAAAAACAAAATATACTTGCAACCAAGATACCTGGCAGCGCTAAGGGTAAATAAACTTTTGAAAAGATTTGGCGGCTATTTAAACCATCGATGACAGCAGCTTCGGCTAAATCATGAGGCAAGGCCACAAAGAAAGGTAGTAAAACCCAAATGCAAAAGGGTAGAATAAAAGAAATATGAGCCAAGACTAGCCCCCAAATGGTATCGTGAATGCCCAGCACATCCACAAGCAAAAACACTGGCATGGCTAAAGCAACTGGAGGCACCATGCGAGAGCACAGAATGCTCAACGTCAAAAACTTTTTACCCCTAAATCTAAACCGAGTTAGTGCGAATGATACCAAAGAACCAATGACAATTGAAAAAAAAGTTGCAAACGATGCAATTAATAAAGAAACCCAAATATGGGCCAAAAACCCATCTTCTTGCACCACTTTTTGGTAGTTCTCTAAACTCAAGCCCACAAAAGATAAGGACATCCCATCCTCCATCAATGCCAGCGGAGTTTTAAAGCTTGTTAGGGCGATCACATAAATAGGGAAAAACTGAGCCAATGCTAGGATAACAATAGGAACAAATGCTAGGTACTTTAGTCTATGGTTCATACTGGATCCTTTGCACCATTAAATTTTGACTGAAGACGAGAAAAGATAATAATGAAGATAAGGCTCAAACTGAGTAAAACGAAGCTTGCTGCTGATCCATAACTGAATTCACGAAAATCAGTGATCTGTTTTACTATGAATAAAGGCAAAATAGTTGTGGCATTGCCTGGCCCTCCTCCAGTCATGACAAAGATTTCGGTAAAGGCCTTGAAGGACTCAATAACCTTTAGCAATATTGCCACGATCAGGGTTGGTTTTAAGGCTGGCAAAACCACATACCGGCATTGGGCAATAAAATTAGCACCATCTAGTTTTATTGCCTCTACCTGCTCTTTTGAAACCATCTGTAGGCCAGCAAATATAATGATAAACATAAATGGCCACATTCTCCACACATCTTGAGCAATCACCAAAACAAACGCTCCGAGTGGGCCCCCCAAGATATCAGGAGCTTCTAAGTTGAATCGATAGAATAATGAGCCAAGGACTCCATTCTCTGGGTCAAAAATATAACGAAAGCCCAATCCGGACACCACAGGAATAACAAACATTGGAAGTAGCAAGAGTGCCTGAATCTTTTTTGCTTTAGGAAGGAAACGGTCTAAGTATAAAGCAACCCCAAGCCCCATAGCTAACTCTAAACCTGTACTAATTAAAATATAAGCACACAAAAGAAAAAACGAGGATAGAAATTCTTGGTCAAGCAAAAGCATTCTAAAGTTCTTAAGCCCAATAAAAGCTTTTTTACCACCGATAGCATCAAGCTCCTCGAAAAAACATAAATATAATGTGTATAAGCAAGGTATAAAGAGAAGAAATAGAAGTACGGTGATGCTAGGTGCTAAAAAACCAAAGATATTTCGACGAGAGGTAAATTGACTCATATGTAACTCTTCGTTAATTATTGCGAGAGCATACCTATTTTGCTCCCTTTGCTATAGAGGCCCAGCTTTTTCCTTATTCCAGTCACAGCTTCGTCCACACTCATGGTATGTGCTATCACACTTGTGAAATAGTGAGATATCATATCCGAAAACTTTCGGTACTCTGGAAGGTGAGGACGAACCCTTGCTGACTTAAAACTGTCAAGCATTCCATCGAAATACAAGTACTTTTTACGAAGATCAGGATCTTGCAAAAGGTCAAAACGAGCTGGATTCATACCATAAGCAACCAAGGATTTTCCTGCAGTTTTAGAAGCCCACCAGCTAGAAAACTCACTAGCTAAAGCCTTCTCAGAAGAGGTTTTAGCAATTCCTACGAACCAGACCCCTGCAATAGAAGCTGTTCCTCCTGGGCCTTTAGGTGGCGCGGTGTAAGTTGTCTTGCCTACCACTTTGGATCGTTTAGGATCTTCAAGAGTTTTGGCAAAACTAGGCCAGTTCAGCATCTGCACCACCTTACCCTTGCTATAAACAGCCATACGTTCTGCATGATGCCAGGACTTTGCTCCTTTTGGAGCATATTGCATCATTCGCAAATAGAAGTTGAACGCATCTCGGGCTTTCTTCTCATCGAAAACTAGATTCCCACTAGAATCAAAAAATTCGACTGCAAAGGTCTTCAATAACCATAGTGCCTCGACCGTGGTTCCCTCAGATTTCTTGGTAAATGGGGCAAATCCATATAGCCTAGGAGGTCGATAGAAGAACGCTGCGATATCCTCCATTTCTTTCACATTTTGTGGGACTTTAAGATCATATCCATACTTTTTTTTGAATGAGGCCTTCTCTCCTGGGTCGTCGATTAAATCTTTTCTTACCTGATAAAGATAAACATTTCCGTTGATTGGTAAGCCGAAGCTCTTACTTTCATAGGTAGCAGCACTTTGCGCTGCAGGTAAAAACTGATTTAAGGCTACTTCTTTTGGCTCTATCAAACGAGGTGCAGGCCATTGGTCCAACGGGGTTAACAGCTTACTAACAGGACCTATAAAAGGTTCATCAACCGTGTAGACATCATAGCTACCACCAGCCAACTGATCCGTAAATATCTTGGTGACGACCATGCTTGAAGCTATATCATCAAAAATAACCTTTGCACCTGTTCGCTTTTCGAAATCTCCCAAATATTTTTCGACTGCTTGCGAGTGACTGTCTTTAAAAGAGAGGACCTTAAGGGTTTTACCCTGGTAAGGTAAGGAGGCAAAGATCTTTGTGCATATGATGAAGCTAAAGAAAAAGGGAATCCGGATGCCCATAGTGCATACCTGCCTATGTAAATTTTATTGTTAACCATTTTAATTAAGTTATATATAGGCAGATGTAAAGAATAAAATTAGGTTTTATTCAAACCACGCAAAAAAAGCTTCCTCATCGGGCTTTTTACCAAGGAAATCTTGTATTAGCACGAAAGGATCCTTACTTCCTCCTTTCTCGAGAATGGATGTTCTGTAGTCTGCACCGGTTTTAGGATTGAGATACCCTTCCTTATCAAATCTTGTAAACATGTCAGCTGCATAGATTTCAGACCAAAGGTAACCATAATAACCAGCATCGTACCCACCCATAAGATGACCAAAGCCTGCTTCTGGAAAGCTATCTCTAAGAGGCTTTAGAGTTGAGATTTCCTCGAAGGTGTCATGGTAGAGCTTGCTTGGGTCAACGTTGCTTTCTTCTACACTCAGCTGGTGGTACTTCATATCGATGCGAGCAAAGAAGAGCTGCCTAGTATACAAGTAACCGATATTAAATTTTCTAGCTTTTATCATCTTATTCAACAGGTCATCAGGAAGTGCTTCTCCAGTCTTGTAATGGGAAGAAATTTTTTTGAGGATTTCTTTTTGCCACACCCAGTGTTCAAGCATTTGCGAAGGGGCTTCAACAAAGTCCCTCTTTACACTAGTCCCTGACAAAGACGCATACTTGGACTTCGTTAAGGTCTGGTGCATAATGTGTCCAAACTCATGGAACAATGTTTCTACTTCTGAATGCTTAAATAAAGATGGTTTATCTTGAGTAGCCGGGGTAAAGTTAGCAACAATCGCTGAGATTGGTTGAGAGTACTGACCATTGCGTTTCTGATAGCCTTTTTTAATGGTAAATGCTGCTGCATGCCCGTATTTTCCTTCTCGCGGATAAAGGTCCATAAAGAAGCCTGCAATGGTTTCTTTGGTTATAGAGTCGATAATGTCGTAGTAGCTCACAGACTCATACCAAACCTCTTGGCTCGTTGATTTCTTAAACTCCACGCCTAAGAGCGTCTGATAGATTTCAAACATTCCATCGATGGTATTTTCAGCTGGAAAATATTCTTGAACCTTTTCGCTGTCTACTTCATGGTCCCTTTTTTTGATGAGCTTAGAGTAGTAGTTTACATCCCAAGCCTCTAAGCTAGCGTTCTCGTCTTTTAACTCATCTCGCTTAGCGAGAAGCATTTGCTGTAAGTCAGCCTTATTTTTGTCTTTTAGCTTGCTACCCACCTTATCCAGCATATCAACGACAGCTGCAGGTGTTTTAGCCATGCGGTTTTTAAGGGTTTTTTCTGCATGGTTTTTGAACCCAAGCAACGCTGCAATCTGAGCACGGACCTGAATTGCCTCACCTAGGCGCTTACTATTTTCAATGCCACCACGATGCTGGTAAGTTTTATAGATTCTTTTCCTTACATCGGATCTTTTCACCAGCTCCATCGCTGGTCTATAATGAGGGTATTTCATCGTTAGTTTATAAAGCCCGTTGTCGGGATCTTTCTCCAAACCACTAATAAAGTCGTCTGAGAGGCCACTCAGATCGTCTTTAGTAAGCATGACGTGGGAGTCATCATTATTTAATTGTTCAGCAAACTCAGAACTCAGCTTTATAAGCCTTGTATTGAGGCTCTTTAACTTTTCCCGATTTTCAGGTGAAAGCTGCAAGCCATTTTCAAAAAAGCTATCCAAATACTCTTGCAAGAGCAGTTGCCTCTCTTCAACAAGACCACTCAATCCACTAAGATTATTAACTTTCTTAAAGAGGTCCTCACGGGTAAAAATGTTGAGCACAGCCTCTTGTGCTTTCTGCTCGCAGTCCATACCTGCCTTACGCAGTTCTTCCTCAGTCGAGCTATAGCCATAAAAGCTAATAGGCTCTATCTGATCATAGAAACTGGCAAAAGAATACTCCAGCTCACTGATCACCGCATCAAAGCCTTGGCGTTCACTGCGGCTAAGCTGATTTAGTGAGCTGTTCAATTGATCGATCGCGATAGCGCACCTTTGATTCAGCTCAGGCGCCGTCAAACTCCAGTTCAAGCGGGATTCTGAGCCGACAGAATCTCTTAACGTATTTTTTTTCGTATTTATGCCACAGCCAAGCACCAAAAGGCCAGAAAGCAGCATTTCCTTATGTTTCATCGATGACTCCTTTAAACAAAAAACCCAGCCAAAAGACAGGTAAAGCACTAAAGATAGTAGTAACTTAAAGTGCCTAAAATGTTAACCTATTAGTATATCGCAGGATATGAGCTGATTCTAAGAATTTCTTGAATTCAATAAGAAAATGCAAAATTAATCTTGCCGTCCAAAATTCAAAGAAAAATTGTACTTGAAAAAAAT
>JABSRF010000164.1 GCA_013215275.1 Oligoflexales bacterium
TTTTGATACTCATATGTTTGACCCCTCTCTATTTTTTTTCGCGAAAATTTCATAGAGGGGTTTTTCTATTTTTTCAAGCTAATCTTCTCATCAATCCTGTGGATAACTTTTGAAAATGGGTGGAGTTCTCTTAAAGTGGTCAAGCACTTGGTGTTAAGACGTTTGCGCCCACTGGCAGGGGTAGGTTTTTCAGATTAGGGTTCGTAATTTCGGTTTTTACCCGAAACTGAGCAGCAACGTATGCGAGTTTTACCTTACTCTTTGCCAAGGGCCGTATTCCTCTATTGGTGGTGTAAAAAACCCACTAGTCCCATAGGGGGAATATCGGCAAGAAAGTTTGTGGCTTTAAAACTCCCGCTTGAAGCTATGAAATACTTAGTCTTACTGGGATGTTATAGCCAATTGGCCGCAAGCAGCATCGATATCCTGCCCCTTGCTGAACCGAATCATGCTTCTAATACCAGACCTAAGCAATAAACCTTGGAAAGCATAAAGGTCATCTGGGTCGGGCTGCTTGAAAGACGTGGCATCAAAGCTATTGAGTGGGATGAGGTTGACCTTAACCTTGATCCCTTTTAGCAAGTGAGCCAGTTTTTCTGCGTGTGCTAGGCTGTCGTTTACCCCAGCTATCACGGTATACTGGATCAGAAAATGCCTATTTTTTGTAGTTTGTGCATCCCGTAGGTAGGTGAGCACCTCTTCGAGGGGGTAGCGGCGGTTAATAGGCATGATACGGCTACGCTCCTTGGCATCGGGGATGTGTAAGCTGAGTGCGATCCCGACTCCCAAGTTTTCCGAAACAAGTTTTTTGAGTCCATCCAAGTGCCCTGCTGTGGAAACTGTTATTCTTCGTGGAGCTAGGCTGAGGCCCTGAGGGCTAACCATGATTTTAAGGGCATCGACTAGCTCAGGGACATTGTCTAAGGGCTCACCCATTCCCATAAAAACTACGTTGCTGACCCTTTGGCTTTCCGTCAGCCTCACAGCTTGAAGCCAAGGGGGATGATCTTTCAGCCATTGATTCGCAGTGACGATTTGGCCAACTATTTCCCCAGCACTTAGGTTCCTCTTGAGGCCCATACGTCCAGTGTGACAAAAGCTGCATGCTTGTCGGCATCCTACTTGGCTGGAAATGCAGAGGGTTATCCTCGCCCGTTCAGGCATCAAAACAGACTCGACTAGCTCACCATCCGCGAGCCTCAAGAGAAATTTCACGCTTGAGTCATACTTTGACTGGAGCTCTTTAGCGATGGCGATGGGAGCAAATGTGTACTCGCTTTCAAGATGGCGAATGAGTTCCTTTGGCAGGTTTTGCAAGAGCTTATCCCGGTCAGCGTTATCTTGGTAAAAATATTGGTAGACTGCCTTAAAGTGGACTTGAGAAAATCCTTGTTTTTCCAAAAGGCCCCTTATTTTGTCAGGGCTTAAGCTATAAAAGTTTTCCATGGGATGCTCATTTGAAGGTCTTTACGAGTCGAGGCAGCTCACTTAGCTACCAACTGTGCCTATGGTTATTAGCGGACGGTTTTTATCATGTCTGGTGAAAATAGGCTAGTCTCAAGCTTCGGTGAGTTTATGGATTTTAGGCTTATTTTTTCTCGGGTCCGTGACGTTTTTCTAACTCTTCTGCTAGTTTATTGAGCTTATTAGCAAGCTCTTGAAGCTCGTCTTTGTTGCGAATAGTGACGCGAGATTGATAGTTTCCGGAGCTCAGCTCATCAATGAACCTTTCTATAGACACAAGAGGCCCATAGTAGCGATGAGTCAAAAAGAAGACGATATAGAACATCGCGAAAAAGAAGATTGTAAAAAATACAATAATTCTAATGGCATTGGTCTTAAAGACATCATTTAGCCTCAGCTCCCAAAGCTCATTTGGATCGACTACGTTGAAAATAGCAATCAACTGCTGGTATTGGTCATTGAATGCACTCCAAAATAGGATTCCAGATGCAAGGATAAAGGCGAGGGATATACCAATCATGTACAAGCCAAATTTTATCTGTCTAAATGGCTCGATCAGAATAGATTTCAGGTTACGACCTTTATTCTGGTTCACATTGAGTCCTTTCACCAATCAGCTAAAGAGATTCGTCTGAGAAGGCTTCGGCTGCTTTCTCCCAAAACCTTAGCCGATCATGTGGGGCTGAACGACAAAGAGATTGTGATATTAGCTTTTTGAGGGCTGAGAGCTGTAGGTTTGAGGAGTCTTTTTATTTTTTTAAGGGAAAAGTAGTGCATATTCTCCTTGCGTTTTTGTATTCATCAGTGTAGGTTTCCTGTCCTCTAAACTTTTTTAGTTTCAACCTTGGAGAATAGCATTGCACGGTTCAAGACATAAAAGAAAACACCCTAAAGGTCGCAGAAAAGTAGGACGTAAGAAGCGCCGTATGATGCGCAAAAGAAGACTACTGCGAACTAAATAATAAATAGGCTACCCATGTGGTAGTCATTATACCTCCTTAGTACTGCTTCAAAGTGTAAATAGATAGGCGGTTTTAATTGGAAATGCTAGCGGCATTACCGATTAAATTAGCCTATTCTTTAAGCGCCTTAGAAGATTCTTGCCATCCTTGGGCCGGAATCGTTGTTATGCCTCCCTGTCATCCTATATACTATTAATAGAGTGTTCCCATAAAACAGATCAGGAATGTTCCCTCAGAAACATAAGGGAAGCCAGGGGCTGTTTGTTTAAACTGCACATTGTAGGTTAGAAGGAGAGGACCGTGTTGATGATCGACTTTATCTATAAACTTAATGAAGTCCTGCCAAGTTGGCCAACTGGGGCCAGGAGATCATTGACACAAATATCAGAGCTGACAGGGACCTCCATGCCACACCTGATTCAGTACCTAAGCGAAGGCCTCGGCAAGGACCTCGAGGTCGGAGGCTTTATCACCAGTGATGAAGCTGTCGAGGCTATCGAGCTATTAAGTAAGAGAATACAGCCGCAAATTGAAGAGCGTGAACGGATGCTAGAGGAACGCCGTCATTTTGCCATGCGTGCCTATGATCGCACGATGGAAAAAATGCGCGTGATGCAGCTTGATGGAAAATGGCACGCCGCATTCAGAACTCTTAGCTATTTTACTGGACAGTACGAGCATGATTTAGCAAAAGATGTATTGATTTCCTTATGCAGTGAAACCGTGAGAACGGGTATCAAGGCTCAGGCGAATATGCAAGAGCTTGGCCAGTGGTTGCAAAAGGGGGTTGCTATTGCAATGGCACAGCATTCGCGGCAAGGTATTGAAGAGGCTCTGGACCTAATCGATGCGTATGGAGAGTTTTTTCTCTCGGAAGACTCTGGAAAAGGCCCATTGTTACTCGGTAATATATTAGCTGTTTTGGAAGAGCCTGCTGCGCGTTATGAGCTGTGGGAAGAATACAAATCCTTGGTCGGTCAGCTTTACCCAGAAACCTAGATGACAGTCAAAAAGGCCTTTTGGGGGATGAGCCGACCCTAAAACAAAGGCCCAAGATATAGTGAAGAAAAAAACACAAAAAAAAGTTCCTAAGGCTCCTAAAGTCAAAAAAAATCCACTACCGAAATCCCTTGCTTTAAAACACGTTTTCTCTCCTTGCAAGTCTACCCAGTTTTCTTTCCGCAGTACCAAAGAGCTTAAAGAAAATTATGAAATCATTTCGCAAGATAGAGCGGTACGCGCTATTGATATGGGCTTGGGTATCCGTAAACCTGGATACAATATTTATGTCGCAGGCTACCAGGGTACCGGGAAAACAAGTGTCATCAAAACTTTTTTGGAGAAGTGGTCGAAGGATGCACCCGTACCTGATGACTGGGTTTATGTCTACGATTTCCATAGAAACGAAACCCCCAAGGCGATCTCACTTCCTAGTGGCCAAGGAGCTGGATTTCGCAAGGCTATGGAGCAGGCTGTTAAGCGCTTAAAGCAAGAAATACCCTCAGTGCTGCAAAGTGAGGAGTATGAAAATGCGGTAAACTCAAGAATTTCCCGCAATAATGACAAGCAGTCTAGGCAGTTTGGTGAGCTGGAAAAAATCGCTAAAAAGATGAACTTTCAAATAAAGTCGACACGGATGGGGATAGAAACCATACCCGTGGTTGATGGAAGGGCTCTCACTGAAAAAGAGTATGCAAAGCTATCTGAGGATGAGCGCAATCATATAGAAGACGTGCGTGCAGAGTTGGAGCCACAGGTGCTCGAGTTTGCTCGCAAAGTTCGTCACCTGGAAGTTGATGCTAAGGATTATGTGGTTAAACTGCAAAAGGACTTTGTCAACGAGGTGCTTAAAGATGTGATCAGTGAAGTCAGCTCCGGTTATGGCTCGATCAAAGAGATTCAAACTTACTTAAAGCAGATTCATGAGCATGTTCTCGAAAATATCCAAGACTTTATAGAAGATGAGATGGGTGATGATGAGTACGCTCCTGCACCCACTGTAGCAGATAGCAAAGATCGCTACCGTAAATACCGCGTTAACCTTTTTGTTGATAATCGTCATCAAGAGGGGGCGCCGGTTGTGATCGAGTCAAACCCCTCCTATTACACACTGTTTGGTAAAGTCGAGAAAAATATAGATCATGGAATGTTCTACACTGACTTTACGATGATTAAAGGTGGTGCCATTCACAAAGCAAATGGAGGCTACTTAGTCTTAGAAGCTTCGGATGTTTTTAAGCTACCTTCAGTATGGGATACGCTCAAAAGAGTACTCAGAAATCGTTTGGGCTTTATCGAAGACATGGGCGAGCAGGTTTCCATGTTTCCAACCTCTGGTATTCGCCCTGAGCCTATTCCACTTGATGTCAAAGTGATCTTAATTGGAAGTGACGACATCTATCATCTCCTCTATGACCTTGACGAAGAATTTTCTAAAATCTTTAAAATCAAGGCTGATTTTGACTACAAAATGCCTCGAAACAAAGCAAACACCAATGCCTATGTTTCTTTTGTTTCAACTCGTTGTCATAAGGAAGGCCTTTTACACTTCGACAAAAGTGGGGTTGCTGCCATTATCGAGTACAGCTCAAGGTTGGTTGAAGATCAAGGCCAGCTTACCACTCAGTTTGGAGAAATTAAGGACCTCACAATTGAAGCAGATTACATCGCTCGTGAGCAGAATAAACGTTATATATCTAGGGCTCATGTTGAGCAGGCTCTTAAAGAAAAGTTTTATCGTGTTAACCTCATTGAAGAGCACCTCATGGAGTCCATTGAGCGTCAGGACATTGTCATAGCCGTTGATGGGACCTGTATTGGTCAGGTTAACGGACTTGCGGTGTATGAAATGGGGGATTACACCTTCGGTAAGCCAGGGCGTATCACTTGTGTGGTGGCTGCCAATGATGATGGAATCATTAATGTCGAACGATCTAGTAAGTTGTCGGGGAACATTCATGACAAGGGGGTCCTAATCCTTACGGGTTTCCTAAATGCCTTACTTGCAAAGAAGTATGCTCTAGGCTACTCAGCGAGTGTCTGTTTTGAGCAGTCGTACGGAATGATTGACGGCGATAGTGCGACCATAGCAGAACTCATTGCAATTATAAGTGCCATGGCAGAGGTCCCGGTTGACCTGTCCTTTTCCATCACAGGCAGCTTGAACCAGCTTGGAGAGGTTCAACCTGTTGGGGGGATTAATGAAAAAATTGAAGGCTTCTATAAATGCTGTCAAGTGATCGGAAAAGAAGGCAGCTACAAAGTGATCATTCCGCATCAAAATATTAGCAACTTGATGTTGCAGTCAGATTGCAGGGAAGCCGTTGAGTCTGGTGAGCTTTCAATCTATCCCGTCCGCTATTTCTGGGAAGCCTTTGAACTGGTGACCGGTGTTCCACTTGGAGCAAAGTCCGTTCAGGACGCAGAGTTTACCCCTGGATCTGCATTAGAAATGATCAAGAAAAAACTTGATGACCTCCACGAAGAAGAGAATAAAGAGGATGAAAAAAGCAAAGATTCAAAATCGTGAGGAGTCTTATAAGCAGACCTGGGCTTTGCGAAGTGCCCTTAAACAATCCATAAGGCAGCATTTTGAAAAGAATAAGTACCTTGAGGTAGACACTCCGATTGGGGTGCTCTGCCCAGGAACCGAAGTCCATCTCGACTATTTCGAAACGAACTGGTTAGACTACAGGGGTAAGAGCCATGCCCTGTCTCTTAGGTCTAGTCCTGAGCTGCACATGAAGCAAGTTTTGTCTCATGGCTTGCCTAGGATTTTCCAGTTTGCACCCTGCTTTCGGAATGGAGGGGAGCTGAGTGAGTGGCATAACCCTGAGTTTATCATGCTTGAGTGGTACGAAGTCGGCATTTCGTTCGAAGGCTTCATCGATGAAACAGAAAGGCTTTTACGTTCTTCCCATGCTACGTTAAGCGATCGTTTTGGGGAGGAGGTCATTCAGCTTAAGTTTCCAGAAAAACTCCAGTATTTTACCCTTGCAAGTGCTTTCGAAGAGTTTGCTGGAATTAAGCTCATCGATGGTGATGTGGACCTTGCTGCAAAAGCTAGGCAAGCAGGCTTACACTCACCTGCCAAGAATGATGACTTTGAAACAGCTTTTTTCAAGGTCCTGATTGAAAGAATCGAGCCTGAGCTAGCTAGGTTTCCTGCAGTGGTTTTATATGATTACCCTCCTTCTCAGGCAGCCCTCGCGAGAGTGGAGGGTGGTTACGCAAAACGGTTTGAGTTTTATTTTCACGGGGTAGAGCTGTGTAACGGCTTCTTCGAGCTGCTTGGTAGCGATGATAATCGTCAAAGGATTCGTGAGTCTAATGCTCAAAGAGCTGAGCTTGGAAAACCAGTGCCCAATGAGGATGAGGCTTTTTATGCTGCATTGGATCATGGGATTCCACCGTGCTGCGGCAATGCCCTCGGATTTGAGCGTTGGTTAGCTGTGTTGCTCGGAGCACGATCCTTAGATCAAGTCATGCCATTTAGGGGACAGGCTCCCTACTGTGATGATGTTTTTCCTGGAAGGTGTTGAGCACGCAGCTTCTTTTCAAAACCCATAAAAAAGTAAGCTTTCTCTTTATTTTTTTACCTAGAATCGTTAGATTCTGGCGATCAAGCTGATTTACAGGAGGCTCTTTTTGATGAGTTTCCTTGGGTTTTATAGAAAAACTTTGGGCTGTGGCACTTTGAATTATACCTCCATCCTCCATAAGCTACTGCTAGTTGATCCCTTGAACTATCAAGCTAAAGTTACCAAGCTTAGGTTTTTGTCGAGGCTGCGAAGCATTGCATTGGTTTTGCAGATTCTCTGCATTTTTCCCGGTATGCATTATCATTACCTAGGTCGTGACAAGCTAAATAGCTATGTTGGTACCATCGTCCTCTCTTGCTTATTTAACATCTTAATGGTTTTTCGCTTACGTTCCTCAAAACAACTTTCCGATTTAACGATATTTTTTAATTTACTGGTAGATTTGGCTGCGCTCACAATGCTGCTGTACTTTTCTGGAGGTTGGAATAATCCCTTCATGCCCCTGTATTTTTTTCATGCTTGCCTCGGTGCTTTAGTGCTTCCCGGAAAGATGAGTGGTTTTTTCTTTGTTATCTTAGCATCCTGCATGTATTTTTGTTTCACGTATACCTGTACCCAGGGATTCAGGTATTGGCTGATTAGCTTGCCGAGAGAGGTGATCTTTTTAAGCGAGCTTTTCATTGCTTTCATTATTTGGCTGCTATCATTCTGGTTAGCCTTCATCCTGAAGCAATTACAGTCCAATATTGATCGCTTAAACCAACGGCATTCCCGATTTGAGCGGCTTCGTGCGGTTGGTGCCTTGGCTGCTGGGTTTTCTCATCAACTAGCGAGCCCTCTCAACAATATTAAAATGCGTGCAGAGAGATTTAGGCGTTTGCATCCTGATTTAGAAGAAAACAGAGATTTACAGTCATTGCTCCGTAGTGTGAGCCAGTGCGATGGAGTTTTTAAAGACTTTTTTTCTGAACGGGTTCCTGATGGGGAAGAGCTGTTAAAACCCACTGAGATAGAAGCCTTTCTTGGGCAGGTCTTAGAGGCTTGGCAGTATGATAACCCTCAGGTAAGTGTGGATGTGCGCTCTAAGGGAATGCAAAACCTGATCATTCCCATCCCTGATTTAGCTTTGGCTAGGTCTCTCATGGACTTAGGTAACTCCAAATAAATATTCTACCCACTATTCATGTGTGATCAGAACGCTATATTTTGGTAGAAACGGATG
>JABSRF010000165.1 GCA_013215275.1 Oligoflexales bacterium
AAGTAAGTAAAGAGCTATATGAAGTCAAAAGCCTTTAAATAAAGGTATTTTATATTTCGCTACAGCGACTAAATAAGGCTACTGAGCATTCGTAATGGTTGTTATAAAGTCTTGAGCCCTTTCGTTATCGCTCTCACCTTCGGACTGATCTAGGTCGCTTTTTAAGTCTGATATTGCTGATGCAGATCTGGACCCAGCTGATTCATCACCATCATTTTCGCCTGAATTTAAGGAGGCTTGGTAAGCTAGTTCCACCAACTGTAGTAACTCAGTCGCATCCCTTACATCTAGAGTCAGCACCTCGTTTGCAGAGATCTCTCCATCTTCAGGTGCCACATCTAAAGACTTTGTTATCAGGGAAATATTGGATACAAATAATAGAGACTGTTTAAAGTAATCTGCATTCGTATAGTACTGAATATCTAACGCATTTAAAATCGCTATCGCTTCATTTAAGCCTCTTTTATTTTCGTCAGTTGGTTCCGGGAGGACTGGATACAAGGAAGTTATGGTCGAATTGCTGGGGTTCCCAGCGTCTGCATTGCCCGTGGCAAGAGAGAGAGCGATATCAAAGGGATCAATGCCGAACTTTTGACCATGAGCGGCAGATAATACTGAAATCATTGCAGGTACATGCTTGGTTCCCTTAGCTATGAGCTCGTTTATGAGTGGCCTGAGTTGATCGCTAAATTCTGTAGGTGTATAGGTATATGAACCATCTGCTGCGATGGAGCTAACAGCGCTATATAAAAGCTTTATATTGGTTCCTAAAGCGTCCACCAAGATTTCTATAGCAGCATCAGGGTTCTTGGCTTCAAGCTGTTTAACTGCGTCTTCTGCAGGGTTGCTGGGGTATATTCCCTTCAAAGCATTGTCGCCACAACTGCTGATAAAACTGGAGATTGTAAGAAACATGATTATGGTCAGTTTATAGCTCATCTTTATAGTCCTAAATGAAGCTTAAAATAATACCTTGTATCGGGTCTGCTTCCAGCTTGTTCGCCAATTTCTTCGCCGTATATACCCATGTCAATGCGGAGGAAACGAATATCCATAAAGGTGCCAAAAGTCGGGTACCCTTGGTTCATTCCTCCTGTAAAGCCAATAAACCCCTTCAAGCTGAGCTCCGTTCCAACATGTAGTCGTTTGCTTGGATCTTGTCCTGTGGCAGATAGTAGGTCTCGAGCATCAAGTAGGATCTTAAACTTGCTGCTTTGTGCTCCTGTTTCGATTGCAATGCCTGTGTTTACGGTTTGTTTGATATCTTTTAAAGCGCGTTCAGACTTTGGTGATGTGGTCTCCTTGTCTGGAACAAGAATTGTGTTGCCGACGTCTGAGACGGTCAAGCCTACACTGAAATTAGTTCTTCCCTCTGTCTGATAAACAAAACCTAGGTCAACCCCGGTTCCACTTCCTGACATAGATATTTGATCGCTTGAAGTAAGGTTGTTTAATTTTTCACTGTCAGTGGCATTGGCTTGAAAGTATGCTTGGTTGCGACGGATGAATTTCAGGGAGAGTCCCATTAAAATCGATTTGCCAAAATTTTGAGCTAAGGCAAAAACAGCTCCAGTATCCACAATGGATTCAGCAAGGATCGACTCCAGGGCACCTTTGTCCGGATCTTTATATAGTAATGCTGTATTTGAACTATGCCCGAAAACACCAATAACAGCTCTGCGCAGAATCACTCCTGAGAAGGCGTTTAAGCCTAAATGTTGTGGCCTTCCTTGGTGCTCTCTAAGAGTTTCGGTTGGGTCTTCCTCTTGAATTGAGACTTTTTTTACCACGTCTCTAGTGTCTTGAGAAACTTCTACCATGGGAGCTGCAAAGATGATTTCCTTATATATACCCTTGCCTCTTGCAATTCCTGCGGGATTGTAAAAGATTGCATCCTCATTGTCTGCAGTTGCAATTCCTGTGTCACCTCGACCTAAAAAGTATGCGCTACGATAAAGATGGGGGTACTCATCTGCCATAGCCTCAAGGCCAAACAAGAAGCTTAAGAATAGAATCATCACACGAATCACGGGGTGCAGACCTCATCCTTGGCTATCCGTTATATCCATGGATCGGGACGTGTGTCTGAATATTGATTTTTAAAAAAAAAGTTCTTAAAATCTGCGGGATTATTTGGAGTTTGAAAGTTAGAATTAGAATATATTGCCCCCCGGAGGGGACTCTAAGCTCTTGCCACCTAAAGTGATTAGTTGGGAAGTGATGATCTTAAGGAAAAGTCAGTACTTGCAGTTTACAGACACGGGAAGGTAAAAAAGTAAAATGCAGCGGCTGAGCTCAAAGCTATAATTCAAACCAGAAACTAGGTCAAGTTGACTAGGGTAAAAACAAGTAAGCAGAACACTTCTTGAAAAACAAATGCCCTTACCAAGCAGGTTTTTCACCTGATCTCGACAACATATCCTGAACCAAAACCCTAATGGGGATTCTTGTATCTCTCGAGGACTAGCTTCCGAGAACCTATGTACTTTAGTGGGAGGGGTTTGTCAATATATAAAACATTTATTTATAATGTCTTATCAAATTTTTATAAACTCAATTTAAGTGAATGTTTAATTTATTAAAATTAATAACTTATAGGACCATTTGTAGAGGAGATCTCAATATCGACTCCCTAAGTTCTCTTGCTGCGAAAGCAAGGTCCCCCTGACTCCTTTGGGATAAGGACTGCAAATAGGACGCTGTTCTATAAAGGAGCCCTGTGATGTCTCCCGCACCAAACTGCAAGTTAGAACAGTTGCTTAGCAGTTCATTCCACTCACACCCTTGGGTCCAAAGGTCGATGACATATCCACCAAGGGGGTTAAACTCCTTGAAGACAGGTGGGGCAGATTTTTTTTGGCCTTTCAAAGTCTCGTAGAGCTCAGGAAACAAAAAGCTTGGATAGAAGAAGTCGATATCCTTTTCCAATGGCTCCACCTTGAATGGGAAACGATAGGACATGGGAACATCTGGAGCTTTGAATCTAGCAAGGGAAAATGCCCCCATTAATTGAGCCGCTTCTAGTAAATTCTCGGCATTGATTTCGTTACGGAGCACCATATTCGCTATGACAAAGCCACCTGCTTGGGGGAAATAGCGTGCAATTTCTCCTAGAGGGTTCAAAGAGTCACGACCACTCAGAGCACCTATGTAATGCAAATGAAGCTGCAAACTAGCGAGTGAAGGCTTGTTAGTGCTATCAGCGATAAACCGATGACAGTTCTTTCTCAGCTTACAATCATAACAAATAGAATTCTGTTCAGAGTGGTATAAGACATACTCTGATGCAGGAGAATGACATGGTATCGTATGTGCATTAAGGTTCTTTTCGATACGATTCGCACGGATTAGTTTGGCACTTTTTTCTGAGGTGCGAAACTTAAGAAAGCTTTTTCTATAGAATTGTTCAATTTTTCCTGGAGAAAATCCTCTGCTCACTAAACCCAAAAAGGTCGTAGGGTCATTGCGCAAGCGAGACTCACAACGATCACGGCTGGTTTTTCCAAAACGGTTATAATAATTAATGTTCAGCCAACAGCTATATCCAACAACATCCTTTCCACGACGTCCAGCCCTTCCTGTCATCTGTAAAACTTCGGAAGAAGAGTAAGGAGTGAATCCAGACTCTCCTGGCCTCACTGCATCACTGATAACGGTCGATTTAACGGAAAAGTTAATCCCTAGACTAAGTCCCATCGTTGCCGTGCAAAATATCATCGCACCTTGCTTCACTAGGCTTTCAATAAGCAACCTAGCAAGTGGTGCGAGGCCAGAATGATGGTAAGCAACTCCATAAACCTGAATCATTTTTCGTAACGATGGTTTTAAAAAAGAAAGAGCTTGATACTCTTTGTCAGCTGCTAATAAGATTTCACCAATCTTTTCTCTACCGTCACGATCAAGAGGAGGAAGGCTGCGTGCAATTGCACTCGCTAAAAGCTCGCAAGAAAGTCTTTTTCCCGAGTAAACAATACAAGGTGTTAAGTTCAAAGGAATAAGATTGACTAAGCGTGGGACGATTTCTTCATGAGGAAGTGGCTCGAGGTAATTATTTCTTTTTTTTGGAAGAACTTTTTTTGGTAGTGAGTCAGCAAGTACCCATGCTCCCTGATACCAGACCATGTTTGCCAAAGGCACAGGCCTTTTGCTCACCTCAACAAGCACCGAGGGACGTTTGGTTAGGAACTCCAACCACTCTGCAAATTCCCCTGCATTGGATAAGGAAGCCGAAAGCATGAGTATCTGGCACTCAAAAGGAGTTAGGATGATTGCTTCTTCCCACGCACTTCCTCGTCCTGCATCCTGGAGGAAATGATACTCGTCGAAAATGACTAAGCTACGATCTAAGTCAGGCTCAACTCCTAACAACGAATTCCGGTATGATTCGAGTGTTGCAATAACAACAGGAGCATCGAGATTTTCCTTTATGTCCCCTGTGGCTATTCCAATGAGCTCTTTTCCATATTTCTCACGAAACTCTCTAAGTTTGTCATTTGATAAGCTCTTTACGGGACAGGTGTAGCAAGCTCGAAAGCCGGGGTCGTTGATATGTGCTTCAATATAAGCTTCTACGACCCTGGTTTTTCCAGCAGTGGTGGGAGCGTCGACAATTACATTGGCGCCCCCTAGCAAGGCTTGTACTGCATCATCTTGCCAAGGGTCCAAATGAAATTCTTGATCACTGTGCTGGCTATTTTTCTGGGCTGCAAGCCCTTCTGCCTGCCACTGCTCAATTTTTTGGTTTGTTTGATCGACTGCTTTTTCCATGCTTTTATGGTCTAGCAGTGGGTCAGGGTTGCGCTGTGATTGCCAACTCTTATGCCCTTCAAATTTTCGCCTATGGTCAGACTTCTTTTTGGGCTTTCCTCGACTAGAATCATCAAAGAATTTTGATCTCTTTTTCTTTGTAGATGGTTTCCGGCCTTTTTTGTTTCTGCTTAGAAAAGACAATGTTTTCGCCTCTAGGTTTAAGGTCTTTGCTCATCACGTTGCTGTAGCGGGGAGAAATCTCATAGTAGCAACGCATAATATGTTTGGCAAATGGAGCCCCCAAGTACAGCTTGTCTTTCCAGCGCCCAACAGTGCTGGCTCCGGAAAACGATGGGAAATTGCCAAAATGAACCGCCTCTATAGAGTTCTTGGAGCGGTTGTTCTCCGCCCCAACATATAGGATCTGGCTTGGCGCTGCAATGTTTATAGGGTCTCGGTTATGAGAACTCTGCTGGTATAGATTAGGATATGCCGTGACCCATATTCCTCCAGCTTTCCTATCAAGGTTGATTTGTGCAGGGTGAGTATCAAGTGACCACTCCCTAAATGCTTGGTTTTTTGTTTCCAAGGCATGGAATGCAAAAATTTTTTTATCGCTCATATCAGCCGCATATAAGACTTTTGTATTGGGCTCGTAGGCGATCCCATGACCCTTTTTAAAGCGGAAAGGCAGCTTTTTTACTGCCGATTCTGAGATATATAGAATATGGGAAAGCCTGATTGGCAAGATGGATTCAAGGAGTCGGCCAGACTCCGTGTATAAGCCATAGGCATTCATCAGAAAAAACTCCTCATGATTAATTGCTGCAATTCCAGCTGGGTAGACCAGTAGGCTAGTCTTGTAAGTGTGCTCGTGCTCAAGGTGATCCCCATTCAAAGCAAAGCGCTCAATTTGATATCCGTCCTGTGTTTGATTGATTACAAATAGGGTCGTTTTATGAGGTGATGTGAATGCGCTCATACTCAAAGGTTGTAGCTCTCTATTGAACCCTATGGTGAGATCAATCCAGACCTCTTTTTCAAGGTCCAATAGTAGCAATTTACCATTTTCAGTTTGCTTTTGAGCGAGTTTTGCGATGCGGTCTTGGGAGCTTATGAGTGCGCGTCCACCGCTCAACACGAGCAGGTCCTCGGTGCCTTTCACTTCAAAAGCTGAGTGACAGTTAAGCGTCTTACTGCTTGCTGCCTCAAATGCACCTTTGTTTAGAAGAAGTAAGAAGCTGGTCGATGAAATAAGGCCGAAGGTGACAATCGCTGCTAAATGAATTTTCGATCTTTTCTTTTTCATAACGGAGCTCGCTCTAAAGAAGCCGGTTAGTGTCGGGATTTGAAGGGTTCTGTCGTTCGAACGACGTCTTCAACTATGATACGGATTTATCTAGCACAAACGAAGCTTGATTTAAAACTCAAGCTTGATATCGAGGAGAAGGCCAAAGTTAGGTGATTGCTTGTACGGTTGGACAGTCCAGTTAGGCTTGAGGTCTAAACTTATGGACGGTTTTATCAAATGACTTCGCTGTTGAAAAAATTTTGCCTGGTCTTGTTCCACCAAATAAAAATTCTTCTTATCAGAGCTGTTGCTTGCGGAGGCATTGTCATCTGATTTCAGCTTAACATAAGCCTGAATGACACTAGCAAACCAAATGGTAATCCATGCAGCATGGATGATTTGTGACTGCTCATAGATTGGGTCTGTTTCGCCATTTTTTCTAATGCGAAAATCATCAATAGCTGTGGTTGCATCGATAAAATCATCAGTACCTGGTTGATAGTTTCGGTCTCTTTCTGCCTCCAACCTTTCTGCTTCTTCAATATTTTCTTGAGCCTGTGGGTCTGCTACGAAAAACCAGAGGTAGGTGCCATAGCCAGCACCAATGGCTTGTAGGGTTGCGGTCGTGATGCCAAGAGTGGAATCTCCATTCAGGAATTGGCCCACTCCGAAAGGCATATAGTGAGCAAAGGTCATCTTCTTAGGAGCTGATTTAGTTGTAGGCTTGGCAACCACTCGTTTACGCTTTTTTCTTACCTTTTTAACTTGCTTTGGTCTAACAACCCGACGTTTTTTTACTTTCTTTACTTTGCGATCCTTCTTTACTGCAGGTGGGGGGACTGCCTTAACAGGAGCGGGTTTTGATACAGCAGGCTCGCTAATTTTTACCAGGTTGATCGATATATTGTTGACTTGTCCCTTTTTGACATCGATAGGCTGTGAGTGGGTCTTGTAATTTTTTGCAGATACCTCGATTTTATGAAAGCCTGGGCTAACTTTTATAAGCCCACCAGCTCGTCCCAAGTTGACTCCATCCACAACCACCTGAGCAAACGATGGATTTGCATAGACTTTTAGAAATGTCTCCTGACTTACGGTTCCACCACTATTTGGAGGGGGAGTAGGGCCTTTGGGTGCCTCTATGGTATTGAAAAAAGTTACCACCGACTCGTCTAGAACCTCTGAGGGGCTAATATTAATATAAGGGTTCATGCCCTTAGCTTTCTGAAAACTCGCTTCTGCAGCAATGCGTTTGCCTTGCATATACTGGGTAATTCCCAGCATTTTATAAATCCTAGCTTTTTCAGCAGTTGTAAGGCGTTTGTTGAGGGTGATCTGAAACGCTTTTTCAGCTCCCTCAAAGTCACCTTGAACATATTTGTTGTAGCCAGCTGAGTAAGATTGAGACAGTGAGGGTGATGCCATGGTCATCGTCATAGCAAGAGCCATGAAATAAACAAATTTATTCCATCTAAACAGGGTGTTAGCTCTTAAAGCCCTAAAATTGTACACAAACATGTCCTCCATCACAGGGCGTATCGGAAAAACTAAGATTTATTTGAGAAAGCTTTTAAGTAAATCGAGGGATTTTTGAGCAAGGATTTGTGATAAAGCATAAAATCAAATGATTAGGTTTTAAAATTAAATCATTAACGCGATAGGAGATTTTCTTAAACGACCAAAGTTTGACCAAGGATACTTAATTGCTCGTGGACTTGACCGAATGCATGCTGCAAAAGCCGAAGAATTTACGTCACTTTGTGAAGGCTTAGATAAGTTTCAAAATCAATTGCGTGGCAACAATCATCATAATCAGTGCGATCGGATAGGCAGAAGCATAGCTTAACACTGGAATAGCTGAATCAGTTTTTGCCTTGATGGCACCTAGAGCAGGTGTTGAAGTCATGCCACCACACACACCACCGAGAGTTGCCAACAGGTTGTGCTTGAATAGAAACCTCGACATCAGGTACCCGCCCAATAGCGGAATGGTGGTCACAAGCCCTGAAATGACGAAAAGCTGCATTCCAAATTGGTTTAGGATATGGCGGATTGCTAGATTAAGTGCAGAAGAAAAATTTTCATCGCTTCGCAGGGCGACTTTAGATAACCTGTGATA
>JABSRF010000166.1 GCA_013215275.1 Oligoflexales bacterium
AGCACGCGGATATGAGGTTGGATAGTCCAAGAAGTATTCTTCGGCTGCCTTTAGCTAAGGGCTCACAATATATTTAGGCATTGACAGTTGGACATCCATATGAGGGCATCCCACTTCATGGGCGGATATTTGTCAATCATCACCAACTGGCTCCGAAGATCGAATCCGGTAATTTTTCCATAAAAGATTCTGATTTTAGCCCACTGACATAGTTTGGCCAAATCTATATGAGCGTCATCATAATGATAGTCGCCAGCAATTAAACCGGTTAGCATGCCTGAGTAGGGAGTTTGGAAACAATCGGAAATGAGATTGAGCCTTACCCCTGGCCAAGGGTTCATTGCATACTTCTTTATCAGTAGAGCATGAGCATGCCCACCTCCTGCCAGAAAGAAATCACTGAGAATGATATGGTTGCTTTGGTCTGAGGGAGTCATGACAAGCCTAATAGCGGACGAATGCTAGGAGTGAAGAGGGCTGTCGCCACGATCTTCTAATTTTTCAGAGGCAAGAAGCATTGTAAGCTTTTCGCGCATATCAGGGTCTGACAGTGCTTTATTGATCTTAAACTCAAGTGGGGTTAGGCCTTCGATTTTTTCCTCCCACCATTCATCTGGAAATTCTGCAAGGGTTTTTAAAATAAACTCACCAGGATCAAAACTTTTAACTCCTCTTTGCTTGATCTCGTTCAAAAATTGTGGAAAGGGATGGCCTTCTGGTGCATTTAATACTAGTCTGAGCTTAAGTTCATCATTGCCGGTTTTGGCTTTTTTACCTTTAGCTTTGCTTACAGGTTTAGCTTCTTGCGGTTCACCTGATTGGTTTTGAGTTTCATTTGCTTCCATAAAAATCTCCTTACTGCGAAACCGGTAAATTATTTTCTAACTTAGCTATTTCTTCATTAAAGGGCAAGGTGGCTATCTCTGTGCACCTATGGCTAAATCAAAGAAGTGATACAATAATACAAAACTATAACTTTTTGCAAATGAGGACCTCCTTTGCGACTCGGTTTTTTGTTAACAATTGGTCTATTTCCGGCTGCTGGTTTTTCAGCACAGGTTTTGAAAGTTAGGCCAGCCAAAGGTGTGGCTGTCGTTGGGGCTAGCGTCCAAGAAGAGGAGCAATTCTCTGATGATAAATCAAAGAAGATCATACTCCACAATAAAAGGACTAGAGAGGATATCAATGGTACGTACATCAAAAAATTAGAGAAAGGCTTACTCTTTAAAGTAGAGGCTATCGACCAATTGCAGGTGGGTGATGAGCTCTCGTTTAGCCGAGAAGAAGAAAAAGAGGAAGTAGAAGAAGAGGATAAACGAGAATTCTCTCCCTTATCCTTTAAAGAAATACCTTTGAATTCCCCTTTTTTTATGGCTCCAGCATTTTTAGCGACATACAGGTCAGGTCAATTAGGTTTCAAGGTGGGTTTCCATAAGCACAATTATGATATGGAATTTGGTGGAGAGCATTTCTTCAAAAAACTTAAAGGCCATAAGCTAAATGTTTTTACCGCTGTCGTGGATAACGAAATTAAACTTCATACCATGTTGACTTACGAGAACGAACATTTAAAAGGAGACGCAAACCTTTACGGAACATCTGCTGAGCTTACGGTAGGACGGACCAAAGGAGGCCTAGCGTTTGCAAGGCCAATCAAAAAGAATCAGTTTCTTGGCTTAGGAATCAAACCTCAAACCGTATTATTACAGGGTAGAGTCTTCGAGTTTAGAAAACACCTGTTCTATTGGCATGAGATAAATATATCATATCTTAAAATTCATAAGCCATTTCAATTAGGTCTAATGTATACCCCAGGACATTCCTTATCCAGTGATGACGGTGATGATGTGATTTATCAGGAAGAAGGAGATAAGCTAACTGTATTTGGATCCTGGCCCAAAAGAAAAAACATGATTCTTTATGGAAACGTTACTTACTGGTTGAACACGCAGAAGCTGGGGTCAAACCCCAATAACTCATCAAAAAATGCCTATGAGCTATTTTTTGGAGGGCGTTTTCTGGTGAAGAAACGCTTTCAATTGGAATCTGCTTTTAAGTTAAACTCTAGCCACTTTTACAGCATTAATCGCTATACCGATGAGAAAAAAATTGCTTACCGTAGTATTTACCTGAGTGTCTTGACCCCTTTCCTCAAACTGGGCAGTTATGGGGCATCAGTATCCATTAGAAGTGGAGATGATAGCGAAAGCTCTAACAAAATCAGCTCTAATCAATGGACCCTTTCTCTGCAAACAGCCTTAAAATTCTAGCTACCGGTTTGTTAACGAGCCGAGCCTTAGCAAAGGACTTGCCCATAGTGGTCGAAATTGGTCCGGAAACTCCATGATATAAGAGTAGAGAAATCATGGGAAAAAAGAAGAACTCAGTTTTTAATAAATTAATGCCTGCTTTCTGCCGATAATGTTACCAAGGACTGCCAAGTGCGCAACGGAATATTTTCAGCAGCTTATCAAGATTACCTTGGTTATTTCATCGTTGTAATTTTGAGGAGTTCATTGTTGCCAGTATGCCGACTCGAAGGCGATGACTAAGGTTTTGAAATAATTCCTCCGAAGCAGTCATTGCCGCCAACTCTGTGAGGGTGGTTGTATAAATAGAGGCTGTAGAGGCTTAAGTTAAGTTGCGGAAGGGACTGAGGATAAATCACGGTATGCTAGGTGTTAACTCTCCAATAAGAATAATTACTTACCTCATCATCGGCTCCTTGGCAGCTGTGTTCTTACCCCAGCACCTTGCAGCGGAATCCCCTGGTCGGATTATCGAGCGCATCACCAACGACTGGATGCCTCCAAAGCAAGAGGACTACCATGACTTTATTTATTTGCTCGATTCATTTACTGGAGAGGGGAAAAAGTACCGGGATATTGAAAATGATAAGACTCTTACATCCATAAAAAAATTGCTGAATCAATCGAATATTAGCCAAGCGACTCGGGCTGGCCTAATGATACGCCTTACGCAACTCTATGTGCAAAATACGGTAAAAGAGCGAGAAAAGGCAATAAAATTATATAGGAAGAAATATGATAGTTGGCTGGATTTAGAAGCGCGAGTGCGGGGGGAAGCTCCTGAGGCTGACCTTGCAACAAGCCAAAACTATGCAAGAAAAGCAATCCAAGCCTACAGAGACTTATTTAATGGATTTCCAAAATTTAATAATGATCCCGAACTACTGTATCAAATGGCAAACCTGCAGCTTCTCGTGGATAATCCGAATGCCTCCCTCTATTATGAAAAAATCATTAAGCAGTTTAGCAAAAGTGTTTGGGCTAAGAAGTCTCTCCTTGGCCTTGGAGAGTATTTCTTTGCGAAGAAAAATCTTACGAAAGCCGCTCAGTTTTACACACAAGGAATGAAAACAGGCTTGGTGGGAATTACCCAATATGCTCAGTACAAATTATCTTGGGTTTATGGCTTAGAGGCCTTTGCTGGAAATCGCATCAATCGTGAAAAAGTCACGAAAATGGAATTTCTCCTCCGAAAAATTGCATCAAAATCCGGACTAGGCTCTGCAAACTTCCAGATGTCAGCCGCTTACAAGCTTCTCAAAAGAAATGCAACCAATGATTTGATTTGGCTTTGGTCTGAATCTTTTAATTTTCAGTCCGCAACAACCTTCTTTCTCAATGTAGCCAATAATAAAGAAGCTTACTTCAATACCGTTGAGCGTTTAGGATGGAAATTTGAGCTAGCAAACAACCCGCAAAAAGCTGCTGATTTTTATCATATTTTATTTAAAAAGGCCCCAGGAAGAAAAAACCAAATTCGCTTGCAGCTACGCTTGATCGAACTTCTGTTCAAAAACGATAAACCTATTGAGGTTGTCACGGAGGTTCAAGACTTAGCAAAAACCCTTTCAGATAAAAATGGTGGATGGTTAAAGATCAATCGTTCAAATGTTAAGTTACAAAAGCAGGCTAGAGTGAAGGCTCATCAGCTTATCGTTGAGAAAAGTGCTCACTACTATAAGCTATTCAATTCCTCCCAGAAAATAGCTTATTTGAGGGCAACCAATATCTTATTTGCCCTTTATATTTTTCTATTTCCAAATGGTCTAGAGATTGCAAATATACGCTTCAACTATGCGGTGACCTTGGAGAAATTAGGAAAGATCGAAGAGGCAGTGCTTCAGTATCATATTGTGGCAAAGTTCAAAAAGAGTAATGCAGAGCAGAGAACCTACTCAGCGGAAAAAATGATCAATTTGCAAACCAATCTCGTCAAGAAGACTAAGTTTCCAAAAGTTCCCAAGGCTGGAACCCTCAAGAAAGCGATTAAGATTCCAAGACAAAAGCAGATTCTCATTGACGTCACGGATACTTACTTGGTGCTGTATCCAAATAATCAGAAAAGTTCTAGCCTAAGATTTAATGCTGCAAAGATTATGTTTGACTATGGTCACTATAAGAAGGCGCTAGCTAGATTCCAAGACACGGTTAGGCTTGGACCATCGAGCCCAGAAAGTAAAACTACGGTCAGAATCGTTTTGACCTATTTCGAGCTTAATCGTAATTGGTTTGGTTTAACGACTTGGAGCGAAAAATTTATTAAATTCGAGCAACAGCTTGGAAAAGAAATGGCCATCTTTATTGTCGAGAAATTAAAGAAAGGGATGTGGCAGATTGCACTCGCTTACCAAGCAGCTAAAAAATATGAGAAAGCAGCGGAAGCTTTTATCGCCTATCAAAAGAGGTTACCAACAGATAAGGTTGCAGACAAAGCTCTATTTAATGCAATGACTCTATACTTTTCACTAGGTAATGGCAAAAAAGGAATTGCTGTCGGGCAATCTCTGCTATCGACTTACCCTAAGTCAGGATTTGGTGCAAATACCCTGTTTGCTATCGGGAGGGCTTATCAAAGCCTCAACCAGTATCGCTCTGCGGCAGAAGCCTACGAAAAATTCTCCATACGTTATCCGAAGGATAATCGGTCCCCCCAGGTGCTTTATCAGGCCGGACAGATTTACAAGGGCCTTAACAACCTTGATCGTAGCTCTCTTCTGCTCGCAAATATCAGCGCTAAGTACCCAAACTCTTCTTTTGCTCCTAAAGCGCTATTGGAGACAGCAGAAATCCATTTGAAGCTCGATCAATTTAATAAAGCAGCAAATGCTTATCAGGTTTATCTCAATAAATATAAGAATATCAACGCTGAAACCACCCTATTTGCCTTGGCTCAAGTAACCGTCTTAACCACTCCTAATATTCCTTCAAGTGCAAATAAACCACAGTTATTACAGCTTGAAACTAATTTGAAAACGAAACCAAGAAAATTTGCAGAGAAAGCAAGGGAAGCGCTTACGAAGTTCTATCTTGATATTACCAATGCGCTCGTTCTCGATTTTTCTCAGCAAAAAGTGGCATACTATGACTTTAATGAATACCAGACTTCTATTCAAAGCTATATGCAGCATATTGCTAGATTAGAGGGGTTTTTTGCGCGCCTCATCAACATAGCCAGTGTAGAAGGTTTGACTGAGGCCTACTATAAACTTGGAACAGTCTATGAACAAGCTATGAGTTCGTTTGTAAAGAAATGGAATATGGATGGTCTAAGAGAAGATGAGGCTAGGGATATTCTGAATGCTAAGGAGCGGATCACCCTTTCTCTGAGAGACAAGCTGGTCAAGTCTTTCCAAAATGCCTATGAGTACGCAAGACAGAACAAAGTCTTCACACAGTACAGAAATCGGTCGCTAGAAAAGCTCTCACAGTTACTTCCAAGCAAGTACAAATCCTTAAAAGAAGGAGTGATGGCTCCTGCGCCAGCTAAATAGGAAAATGAATGAACAAGATGTTTTACATTCCTTTAGCATTGGTGATGCTACTAGCTGTTACTAGCTGCACGACCACTTCTTGGTTTCAATCCTCGGAAGGTAAAAAGCTTGATGTCTTTGCGAGTGATGAAACTCGTATTGCTCTAAAATATGCGAGGCTTCAGGGCTCTATTGAGGATGCTGTCTCAAAGCTGCGCGGGCTTATTCGTAAGAAACCGAAAGAATTACGTTATCGACTGACTCTTGCTCGTTTATACCTCATTAAAGGTAAAACTGGACTTGCAGAGAAGCAGGCAAAAATTGTTGAAAAGTTTCAATACCGCAACCTGCAGGCTAAGATCATTCTTGCCAATGTTGCCTTTATGAAAGGCTTCAATGAAAAATCTAAGCTAATTTTAAATAGTCTAGGAAAGCTTCAGAAGATGTCGTTGAGCGCTAAGACCGAGGTTTTAAACCTACTTGCTGGGGTTGCCTTGAGGCAAGGCAATGACCAGGAAAGTATCGATTTACTCAAGCAATCCCTTAAGATAAACCCTCGTTATCCTTCCTCTCATATGAACCTAGGCCTCATCTATCTCAAGCATCAAGAATACCGATTAGCGATTGTGCACTTTAGATCTATATTAAAGGTACTTCCTGGTAATGATGTCGCTCAACTGCACCTTGGTATTTGCTACGCTGGAATTGGAAACTACGATAAGGCAGAGGACTTGTATGATTTAGTCCTTAAGAAAAACCCAGATCAGCATACCTTATATTTTAATCGTGCAGTCTTAGAGTATAGGCGCAAAGATTATCGAAAAAGCATTGACTATCTGCGCGAGTACATTGACAAGGCTCCCTCCAAGTACCTTGCTAAGAAAGCTGCAATGGAAATTATCAACGAAATTCAGCTTGCTAACGTAAAGTCGAGTGGTATCTCAGATAGCGATATCATGGACTTAAGTGACCGTATTCAAGATAGTGGGCAGCATTCTTCAGCCTCAGAACCCATTTCTTTCGACCGTGCGTCTGAGCTAAATGTGGGATTTGTCTTTACCAGTGTTGGCTACGTCAACGATTGAGCTTCTGGTAATTGAACCAATTTCCATCGAAAAAATAGCTGTTAAATAAATGATCCCGTTCGGTGTATCTTAAGCTATCAATACCAACTAAGTTTATGCTAATAAGGTGAAGGGTTGCTCGATGGTAGTGGCAACCTCAAATCACATGCCCATCCGCACTTGCTTTAGCTAGGGTAGGCCCAAAAAGGAATGGCTATGGCCATCTATAAACTTCTGAGCTTTATATTTTTGTTTGGCAATTCAGTCTTTTTATATGGTCAGGACCATAATCAGCATAACCTCATGCAAGGTAGCTTGGCTGAATTAATGAAATTTGCTGAGTACCCTAAAGTGGGTGGGGTGTGGCTAGGTCAGTTTCCAAGCCAAGATCAGGCAATAGACCATGTCATCTCTCATACCATTTTGAATACGAAAGAAGAGGTGTTCGCTGCATTTACTGGAAAACTACAGGCATTGGCTCATGCCCTTCGCAACGAATATGCTAAAAAAGCTCTTCTCCATGATGCCGTTTTTAAACCCTCGGTGCTTGGAAACAAAGGTGACCTTGCTCTTGCAATCACTATCTTTAGGGGAGGTCGTGGAGGCGCTAAGGTTACAAAGCTTCTAGCTGATCTGCAGCGCCAGCGCAACACCTCAGTCGACTCAATTGCAATCATCGTTTCAGGCACTGATGATGGTCGAAGTTGGGAGCAGGGGGGGCAAGTTTTGGGCCTGACTGGGGTGCCTGACATGGGTAAGGCTTTACTAGATCTCAGTCCATTTGAAGACGTTGTTAAGCTTCTGTCGTTTAGACTCAGTGCTCTTAAGCAAAGCAGTATCCTGAACGCGTCTCAGGCAAAATCAGAAATCTATGCACAAATACAAGCAAGTGAGCGCTCAAGCAGCATTGGAGCTTTTAAAGATCTCTGCGATCGTTTTTTTGAGTATATTGAATCTCAGTCTCATAAATTTGAAACTGGTGCTCAGTTTCGTTATGAAATGGTCCCCCTAAGAAGCATGTTGCTCGTTGGTGCGTATGCAAAAACTCAGGATTGGCAAGAGGCTATTGACTATGTAGCACAACTGATAGGCGTCAACCCTAAGAACCGGGTTATCCCTGCTACTCTAAAGCGTTTTCATCTCAGTGGGCTAACGAAGGATGGGAGGTATCTTGGTAGTGAGCATGCTATCAATGAAACTGCACGGGTTTATCCCATAGAGTATTTATTTTTAACAGAAGTTTCCACAAAGTAGCACCATACTAAACTCATCTAGTATCTGAATCTATTGATAGTCGAAACCATAAT
>JABSRF010000167.1 GCA_013215275.1 Oligoflexales bacterium
TATTATAGCTTTTTCAGAGAAACTGGGGAAATTCGGTGAAGGTTTTAGTGCTCTAAGCCCTACGCACCATGGCGGCGATGCGTTTCCGATCAGACACTATTTATAAACAAAGAAAAAAAATAAATAACAGTTATAGCCTTCGAAAATTTTCAAAAGATTTAGGTTTTACCTCACCTAGCTATGCATCGGTTCTGATTGAAGGAACAAAAAAAATTAGCAAAAAAAACCTCGAAAAAATCTGTACTTCCCTAAACTTAGAAAGCAAGAAAAAAGAGTACTTCTTTCTTCTGTTTGAGATGGCTTTTGCAGATAAAGAGGAGAAAGCTTTTCTCATAAAAAGAGCTCAAGAAATAAATAGCAGTTTGAGTGGGTTTATCATTAATGATGAACTCTCATATTATTTGGAGAATAGTGCATGTAGGCATATATCTTTGTTGGTTCAGATCTATAAGGAGGACTTTATTGCAGAACCCCTTTGGATTGATAGGCATTTGAAAACTAAGATACCTTTGGACGACATCAGTAAAGCGCTAAAATATTTAATTAAATATGATTTTATTAAAAAAGTAGATGGTAGCTACGTTAATTCAAAGCCAAATTTGGTCTCCAAGGATGAAATCCCTAATGCTTCCATAAGAAAGGCGCAGCTTAGTTTCCTGCACGAAGCAATTGAGGGGCTAAAATTTCCAATCAATGATAGAGAGTATGGAAATATATCTGTGCCAATTCATAAGAGTTTTTTGCCTGAGCTAAAAGAAAAAATCAAGCATACAAGAAATGAGTTCAAATCATGGATAAGTGAAAGAAATGGCAGAATAAAAAAGGAAGAGGATAAAGCTTACTTAGCTATTTCTATCAATTTCCAGATGTACCCCTTGATCAAAACTAGGAAAAATTAAAACAGATTTATGCTATAGTTCTCCAGATAAGAAATTTGGATTCTCCCAGTCATCCCCCCTTGCGTAGCAAGGGTTAGGGGATCTCAAAATCCAAATTTCTTATCTGGAGAACTATAAATTGAACAAGTGAACAATTGTTCAGGTGAAAGCCCATTTTAGGCCACAGTTAATCGCAATTCCTTCCGATTAAGTTAACATCGCAGCGATTTTTCCCAAACATCCTACACTAATTTGGGAGCTTCGGCTGGTGTTCAATTTTTCTCCATCCCGCCAAATGAATAACACAACTAACGATGAACACCGGCCCTCCAACTTTTTCCAGCTGATCGGTTGATATAATCACGGAAGAAGAGCGAGACTAAGAACTTCGCTAGTTTTACCCTGAACTTTAAATTGAGAAACCTAAAGCTTCTTCCTTTTTACAAACCTGAGATTTGTAAGCAGCTTCTGTTCCAGTGGAGAGTGGTAAGTACCCTCAGTAAATGCAGGGTTTAAATTATGAATCCAGTATTTGCTTATACGCGCAAATCGTTTTGAGTGGCTAAGGTTTTCTAAATCAAGCAGCTTTTTTGACTGTCGCTTAAGGATTTTTTGCCGAAAGTTATCACCTATCAGCTGATTGTTTTCAATGGATTCATTAACTTCCTTCAAACCTTCTAAACTATGTAAGTAGTCTAGCCTATAGACTTCAAAATCATGCAAACCCCTTGGCTGAATCTCCACTTTTTTATAGGCCAGGGAAACATCGATAATGCCAGGTGATAAGAAAGAGTTTGTGTGAATCTCGATCGCATTATTGTTATGCTTTAGGATTGCACCACTCAAAGATGTAAGCATACCGAACCCTCCCCCCAAACCACTATAGGTGCCAAATAAATCTACAGGAGACAGGTCCCTAAGTTTTACAAATTTTGTATTGATTTTCCTAAACGGTGCGAGGGTAATAGATAAGCCACATGAATAAGCATTGCAGCTCTGTACAGGAATCATAAAAGCCGTTTGCTCTAAATCGCTCATGCAAAACAAGGTCTGACCATCAGCTTGTCGAAAAAACCTTCCATAGACTAGGCTGGCCTGCGTTCCTACCTCCCAATTGCCCTTCGAATCAGTGAGGATACACTGGGAATAAGGAAGGCTATTTGGATTCTCTTGCCAATATCTGGACTCTTGCAAGGGTATCAGCCCATATCGGTCAATCAACTCACCAATAACTGATCCATGTGCTTCTGGGGTTCGCTCTGTGGGATTCTGATCACCCTCTTTTTCTTCAGACTCCTGAGCAGAATAAAACTCATCCGAATCTGTGCCAGGTTCAGTTTTATTTGTATGGTTTCCGAATTCGTCACTTTCAGAATCAGAGTCCGGGACGCTAACTTGTTCCCACGCTATCCTTTTAAGCAATCGATCGACCAACTCACTGTCTCCATCACGACGATATGACGAGTATTCGGTCGCTTTATTTATGTCTAATTCAGCCAAAACCGGAGCTGGCGAAAAAAATAAGTAGGTTTGGGAAGTAATGAGGAGTTCGAGGAATTTACGCAAAGTTTTCCTCCTTAGGCTTTAAATCTGAAATTTTTTATTGTGGAAAAAACCCAAGTTTTTTGCCGACAGATTAAACAATGCCGAGCCGAATCTAAAGATTGCAAAATTCTTTGTCAAGCAGAATAAATCTCAATTCAAAGCCCCAATGGTATCACGACGAAAATAATGCGTTCGCAAATAGACGTTAAGATAGTACAAAAGAGAGCGTTAAGTTTTTTGAGCAGTGAGGTAGGCGAAGCAAAGCGGAAACTATTGAGGCTTTTTACTATGGAATCTCCTTCAATTGTTGTTCTCACAGGAGCAGGTATTTCAGCAGAGTCTGGAATCAAAACATTTCGAGCTGGCGATGGACTATGGGAAAACCATCCCATTGACAAAGTGGCTACTCCGGAGGGGTTTCGTAAGGACCCAAGCCTCGTTCACCAGTTTTACAACGAACGCCGTGCTCAAATTCTAGATCCAGCAATTACACCCAATGCTGCTCATAAAGCGCTAGCACAGCTGGAATCAGACTACCCTGGACCTGTTTGGGTGGTCACTCAAAATATCGACAACTTACATGAACGAGCTGGTAGCAAAAACCTCATTCACATGCATGGTGAAATCCTCAAAATACGCTGCAAAAAAACAGAACAGGTCTTCGCTTGTCATGAATCGATTAGTACAGAAAGCAATTGCTCCTGTTGCCAACGATCAGGAACTCTTCGCCCCCATATTGTTTGGTTTGGAGAAATGCCCTTTCAAATGGATGAAATTTATCACCACCTTGGAAAAGCTCACTTATTCATCTCCATTGGCACTTCAGGCAATGTATACCCTGCTGCCGGTTTCGTCGAACATGCACGAGAATGTGGTGCTAGGTGCATCGAAGTTAACCCTAATCCAACATACAATCCAAACTTTGAAGACTTTCGCCAAGGGGTCGCAACTGTTGAGGTTCCTAAGCTAGTGAACGAACTCATCAATAATGTGCCAAAGCGGAACACACCCGAGATTCCCTAACCCTCACTCCGTTCGGGGAAATGACATGACTGTTATCATCACGAGTTCGGGGGAATGACGTTGCCTATTCACCGTCAGCTTATGAAGCAGAACGAACTGCATTGATAAAGGAAGAGACAATAATATCTCTGGTAGATGCCCCCCTTGATAAATCACTGTAGGGCTTGGCCAATCCTTGAAGGATCGGCCCATAAGCACGATACCCTCCTAACCTTTGGGTGATTTTGTAAGCAATATTACCTGCACCAAGGTCAGGAAAGACAAATATATTTGCCTTGCCACACACATCGCTCTCAGGTGCCTTACGCCGACTAATGTCATGATCTATTGCAGCATCGAATTGAAGCTCCCCATCACTGGGGATATCAGGAAACTTATCCTTAAACATCCTGGCAGCTTCGACCATTTTATCTGCGTGAGGGTGCTTTGCGGACCCTTTAGTAGAAAAAGAAAGAAAAGCTATATACGGATGAGCTTCATGTCCATAGATATGCCGCCAAGTTTTTACCGACTCAATTGCAATATCAACGAGTTGCTCAGCAGAAGGGTCGATCACAACCCCGCAATCGGCATATATCATTGCTTTAAGGGGTGCTCCTTCACGAACTAACAAAAAAGAGCCGCTCAGTGTTTTGACCCCATCTGCCAAGCCAACAGTTGAGAGCCCTGCCTTTATGACATCAGCAGTGGTAAAAACCGACCCTGCTAAGACACTATCCACAGCTCCCTGCTTTAATAGAACTCCTGCTTGAAATAGCTCCGACTCGGATTGAGACTGCAACACACCAGGATCTATCTTCTTTCCTTTTCTATTTGCTCTATCTTCAAGAGTTTGTTTCGTTTCTGCATCAAGGCTAGAAAAAACACTTGGAACAAGCTCGACCCTTTTTCTTATCTCCGACTTTTTTCCATGTCCCCAGGCATCAAACTGCTGATCAAATTCTTTTTCATCCAGGAAGAAGAATACTTTTTTCATGACAGCATTTTCAGCTAAATAGCAAGCCCCCTCGAAAATTCTTTGATCTCTACTTTCTGGAAAAGCTATGGTACTATTTACGGATTTACTTAAATTTTCCATTAATTTCTCTTCACTTGACCACTGCATAAAAACCCCCTATCCAAACTAACGAAAACTACCGCAGAGCATAAGCTGATTAAAAATTAATCAATCCGGGCAAGTCCCTGGCTTACAGGAGCTTGCTCTCTATCCGGGACGAGTTATCCACAATGCCTGTGGATTGTTCCTCGATGATCAGGGCCATCTTGGACCCGTCATTAAGGAAACATACCAAAGCTACCGATAGGAGGTCCAAGAACAAAGGCATAAATCACGAGCTGAAGATGATTTATTTAATGCTTAAAAATCAAAAGCTAATTAGTGAGATCAAATCTCGCCTCGAGGAGCATGAAATCAAATTCAAGCTGATTGATATTTCTAAGAAGCATAGCCTTGAAGAAATGTATCGTAATGAGTATGAACCAAATGCAGCGGTTGTGGACGCTCGCCATCCATTATTGCCCGACAACAGCTGGATCGATATGTTAAGCAGCCTATGTAGGCGGATTCCGGTCATCGTAGTCAGTAAAGAGGACAAGTACTCTATCGTAACCAGAAATGGCAGGGTGGAGTTACTAACCTGGCTCAAAAACCCAAAATCAGAAGATATTCTTACCATATTGGATAACTGTGGCAGTCTAGGGATTTCCAGGCGCATTTTCAACCGCAACACCATCCCTTTTTATAACCCTATGTTAGCGATTCATATGCTCCAGCAAAATGGCTCCCTTAGCTTATTAAGTATCCATGCTGGTGATTTTCGCAAGGTAGCCACAGAGTACGGAGCAGAAGCCTACGCAAAATTACAGGACTGCTTTCAACAATTGTTGATCGAGCTATGGGGTGCAAAACACAGCTTCCGCAAAACAGACATTCTTTGCCTGAACTCTGTTCATAGCAATGTCTACTTTATACTCTTAGAGCAGTCACGCTCTCAAAGAAACATCCCTCCCCCAGGGGCACTAGAGAAACTATCAGACCGAATTGTGACCAAGCTTCAAAACCAACTTTGGGGTGAGCTGTTTAAGCCGGCAAAAGATCGGGTGTTACCGAGCTACTTGCACACGATTCCAAAATTTTCTATTGGCCATGCCACTGGCTTGTTTAACCCTTGTGTGGATAGTGAAGAAACCTTAGACAACATCATTGATGCCAGTAAAGAAATGGCTAAGGTTCAGCACCACCGCATAAAGAGTAGGCAGCGTGAGCTGATCCAAGCCTTGATTCAAACACCAAAAACACTTATTCCAAACTACCAAGCAGTGTTTCAAATCAAGACCATGGAATTAAAGGATATCGAGACAGCCATAAAGAATAAGTCCATTCACCCCATTGCGAATAGCATATATGCATTTGAGTCTCTCATTAGGATCAGCAAGGACCAAGTTGATAGCCTAATCCATGCAGAAGGCCCGATGCACATCGGCTCAAAATACCTAATGCCTAATGTCCTGTTTTCTTTGGCATCCTCGGTAAAATTAGCACTGGAATTGGATCAAACCTGTTTGCGGCAGGCAACCCATCACATTACCAATTTGCCTGGTAGGCTGCTTGCAAACATCCTACCAAGAAACTTTTACTACATTGATCAATTGCAGCACCTTATCCCTAAGAGTGCTTTGATAACCTTTGAGGTATCTGAGTCTGAGGCAATCAATAACTTTGAGCTCCTCCTCAAGGCAAGAAAGAACTTATCGAAGCAAAACTATGGCATTGCAATCGACGATTTTGGCAAAGGCTATGCTGGCTTAGACCGTATCCTTAAAATCAAGCCTGATATTATTAAGTTAGACCGATGCCTTATCCAAAATATCCACCTTGAAGAATCCAAGAAGGCGTTCATTGAAGGGGTGATGAGTGCAGCAAAAATCACAAATTCACTTGTATTAGCTGAAGGGGTTGAGTTACTCGAAGAGCTAAAAACCCTGCAAACCTTAGGAATCGACCTAGTGCAGGGCTTCCTCCTCCATAGACCTCAAAAAGTCCAAGATATCCAAAAAGACTTAAAAATCGAAGTTCTTGACATTCTTGAAACCGTTGCGTGATGATCTCGATACCAACTACCGGAAGAAAATTATTACTTTTATGGCTTATTGGCCCATCATCGTGTATGCAAAGTCGCGACAAGTCTATTGAGCTTGAGCCAACAGTCAATGAGGAAAAGGAGTCTGATGATGAGGGAACTTTTTCTGTGATCACGAATCTTTTCTTAGATTCTAATGATAAGGACAAGAAAGCTAAGCCCCCTCTTTCAAGGATTCCCTTTAATCATATTGGATTCTATGAAGCGCCTGCTTTGGGAAATAGATCGTTCAACTGGGAGGCGAAAGTCCTGCAATCAAAAAGGGACCTAGATGAACTAAAAAAATTCTTCACCCCAGAGCAACTTTCCATTACCTTTTCAGATTTTCAGGGCAATACCATCCTAGCGCTGATGCACACAAGCTTCAAAGCAAACAGTGCCATCAGGGTAGCTAGAGTGCTGCATGATGATCGGATTCATATTCTATCTGAACTAGCCGAAACGGGCTCAAACTGCTCGGTTTTTTCTAGTACAGAAGCAAATCACTACCTTCATATGGTATCAATCCCAGAAAGTGTGCCCATTAACATCAAAGAGATAAGGGTGGATCTTTTAGGCAAGTATGAAGCCTGCTTACCCACCCTTAAATGGAAACAGAAGACTTATAGTCCTGTGGCCTACAAAACCCTCCACTATGAGAGCAATAGTAAAAAATCATGGAAATTTCCAGCACCCCGCATCGTTTCTTTTAATAACAACTGGGGAGAGTGGGATCTTCTGAAAAAGAAGTACTGCTTAAGTTGCAATCAGATTCAAATTCCAGATGATGGAGGATTGATTGCAATCTTTGATGGAATGGGATTAAAGAAAGATTTTGGCAAAAGCCACCTCTTAATCGATAAAATTTACAGGAACTCTTATCAAGTAGGCATCGGATTGAAACGCGTTGTTGAACTTTGTGAACAAAGTAAGCCAAACTATCCCATGCTACTCCTTCAAGTGGACAAAGGCTCTGTACCTATTGAAGGTGCTTTCACCAAAAGCAATATCTTTCGCTTGCCTTCGGCATTCATTCCAGAGGACCAAGTCCCCTGTGGAAGCTTAGGTGGACGTTAATTGATAGCAAACCCTTTCCAATTGTAAGCGTTAAATTCGTAAATCAGCTCCTGGGTTTGCTTGCATATTAAAGCCAGAAGCGTATGTTATAATTTAAGTATTCACAAGCGTAACTTGCAAAGTGGGCTTCAATTTTCTTAGTAAGAATTGGCTTTTGTCAGCAAATAGGGAAGGGTGCACTATGGACGAACAATTTGAATGGGAAGATCGCTACGACCTACACATCAACAATATGAATGCTGAACATAAAATCCTCATAAAAAAAATGAACCACCTTCTCCATACCTGGAAAAACAATGACCCCAATATTATGGAAGCATTTACTGACTTTGCTGAATACGTTAAAAAACACTTTGACAGTGAAGAAGAGTACATGGGATCGATTGATTACCCGGAAATAGACTCTCATCATAAGTGACCGATATTTTAGTTTCAATATTACAGCAGGTTACGCACTATCTAAGACTTCCAGTGTTGACGGT
>JABSRF010000168.1 GCA_013215275.1 Oligoflexales bacterium
TAAAGTAAGTAAAGAGCTATATGAAGTCAAAAGCCTTTAAATAAAGGTATTTTATATTTCGCTACAGCGACTATTTAGGACTGCAAAGTTTCCACCTGATGGCTTTGAACCGACCCCTCTCAGTCAGATAGCCTTATCTGCAGAACAGTTTGCAGTCATGATTGTATGGCACCGGTTAAGCCTCCTTAAGGCTCTTTCGGAGGAGTCGAGGTATTTGGTGGTAAGATCTAAATTTCAAGGCATCAGCGATACCAATGTAGAAAAAGTCAGGGCTGCTGAAAACGAATATCTAGAAAAAACCTTTCCAGGCAGTGAGCTGCTAAAATATTTCGAGAGTTTTCAAAATACCAATATTACGAAAGGTTACAGTGACTTTGAAAAAGTCTTCAATACAACTTACAAAAAATCTAGTTATGAAGGCAAGGTCCAGGAGTTTACGGATGCGGAAGTCTCCCTAATATTTAGCAAGGTTAAGGAGTTATACGCTAAGCTACCTCACTCGTTGGCAATTTGGGATCTTGGAGTAGCCATTTACCCACAAACATTTCGAGATATCAAAGCGGTGAATGATGATCTTCCTGATATTATTGCAGAAAAAATGAAGTATGCCCTGACAGAAGCAACGGAAGATTTATTTGTAGGTAAAGTAAAGCTCAATGCAAATAATTCCGAAAAAACCTAAAGTATACCGGTGTACCATTTTCCTGCAGACGTTAGATTTGCTGCTGTCTTCGGTTTAGCCAATCATCGGGTGAAAGAAAACCTTCTTTGGGGAGTTCGAAAGAATCAAGAGGTCAACAAACTGATATTTGAGATTATCAATGACCACGCTTTTGGTTTGTCACAAGCACGAGCGTTACATAGCGAAAGTATTTTGGAGCACTCTTACGAAGACTGGTCAAATGCTGAAAACCCAGAAATGCAGCGTAAGCTAAGAAACTGGGTCGTGGAAAACCAGGCAATTTTATTGAATATGAAAAACCATGGACCATTATATTAAACAAGGTTTGGAGCAGCATGTTAGATAGCGGGAATCAATTGAAAAAAATAGTGTGGGTGATTGGGCTTTCATTCGGGATTACAGCCTGTGAAGCGGATAGTAACGATTCGACAACTCCAAATACCGGCAACAATTCAAGCCAAGGATCTACTGACTGGCATGATAACTGTGAAAGTCTAGCACTCGCAGAGGGAAAGTTAGGGCTCACTGCTATTTATGACGAAGATGGTAACAAAATTCCAGATTCTCAGGTGAATACTAACCAGGTAGATTGGACTGTCCTCACATCAGAATCTCACGGAGCTTACTCTGGTGTTGGCCGTTATGGTGGGTGCACCGGCACTTTGATAGAAACAGGTGGAGACAGCTCCTCCCCTGCCTATGTTTTAACGAATGGGCACTGTGTGGGGACGGGTTTGCTTTCTGCACAGGGGGTTACCATCGATCAAGTAGCAAATAGCTCGAAGAAAATGTATTTCAACTACTACTTAGAGAATGGCGCTGATGAGTATCTGACAATTGATAATAAGACCATTAAATTTGCTTCGATGGATGGAACGGACGTTGCTGTCGTAGAGCTGGATGCGACACTTGGAGAATTAAAAGACCAAGGGATCACGGCATTTCAGATCAGCTCCACTAAGCCTAGCCTTTGTACTCAAGCTCGAAATGTAGGGGTTCCCCTTACAGGCGTTAGCTCACAAAATATCGGCCTTCGCTTATCTGATTGTTTCATTGGGGATGAGGTGTCTCTTAACGAAGGGCCTTACCGCTTTGTCGAAAGCATTAGGCATCGATGTAGCATTGTAGGGGGTAACTCTGGCTCACCGATTTTTAACAAAGCTACGGGATCAATCATAGGTGTTGTCAATACTGCAGTGAATGATGATGCAGCAAGCTCAAACGACTGCGTTCTAAATAAGCCTTGTGAGGTATCAAGTTCCGGCGAAAAAACAGTGGAATCTGAGGAAAACTATGGCCAATATGTTGATTTTTTAGCGGGATGTTTTTCAGATGGAATTTTTGACATTGATCTCAGTTCCTGTGGAATCAATGCGAAATTTTCCTTGTAAGTAATGTGTTTTTAATCAATTAAAAATAGTAGAGTCAATGGATAAGTATACTTACTCACTTGCTAAGGCCAAAGTTCTTGTGATCGAAGATGATGAATCGGTAAATCGCTTGATCACGACTTGGTTTCAAGAGGAACGAGTCAAGACTGCTCATGGTCTTATGACTGGAGAATCAGCGTGGCAGGAATTACACAGAGTCAAGTATGATGTTATCATTTTGGATTGGCGTCTAGGGGGAAAGCTAGGTGGCTTAGGATTATTCAACCGGATTCGCTGTGATAAATACTACAAGTCAATACCAGTGATGATCATATCCGGGTTTCTTGATAAAAAAGACTTCACTATTTTGGATGAATTCCCCAACACCCGTAAGGTAGAAAAACCACTTCAAAAAGCGATTTTCTTAAATGAGTTTAACCTATTGATGCAGGAAAAATCTTGGCAAAATGCTCAAGCTATCAAAGCCAAGTCTATTTTAGATGAGATGAGTAAGGAGCATCCCAACATTTCGGACCATGTTCGAGCAATCAGAGAGCAATCACCGAATCCGTTGCCGATGCTTCTTAACCTCGGTGTTATGTTAAAGGAAGTTGGCCAAAATGGGATGGCCATTACCATCTTTCAAGAAGCAATTAAGGTGAATGAACGGTCAGCATCTGCTCACAATCATTTGGGGAAAATTTACCTGGAAATTGGAGATATAGCCAAAGCAAAAGAATGCTTATTGAAAGCAAAGTCTCTATCTCCAAACAATTTAGATAGGCTTTGTGATTTAGGAAATGTGGCGCTCCATGAATTGGATATCCCCCTAGCAAATAGTTACTTTCACAAAGCTAAGGCTATCGATCACGAAGATGCAAAGGCTGTCACTGGTCTTGATTTGGTCAACAATGTCTCAGAATGGATAGCAGAGGCTCGCTCTATCCCTAGCTCATTTGCAAGTTTACTGAATGCCATAGGAGTCAGTCTGGTGCGCAGCCAGGACTTTAAGAATGGCCTTAACCATTATCAGTCAGCATTGAAGCATGTTTATGATGACAAGGTTAAGGCAAAGTTAGCATTTAACCTTGGCCTAGGCCATATGCGGTGGAGGAATTTTGTCGAGGCATTAGCTTGGTTTAAGCAATCTACCAAATATGATCCAGATTATAGTAAGCCAGGTACCTACATTCAAAAGCTTTCTAAATTCGAGGTGCAACTCCCTAAGGAAGACTTGACCTCTCAGGTTAAAAAGTCACGTGAGGAAGATTTTGAAGATGCAATCTTCTCTTCGTTTGAGGGAAGTTTGCAAGACCCTCAGAGCCTTGACCCAAGGGCCGCAATCGATACTCTGGGTTTTGACGACGATATTGATGCTGAGTTCGAAACTGAGTCGATTAATGAAGATGTTTTTTCTCTATACTCTCCCATGGAGCTTGACAGCAAAAAGGAAGACGATGCTTTTATAGAGCCGCAGAAAGATGCACACTCTCTGGTGACTTTTATTGAACGCAATTCCATTCCATTTAGTTGCCTTAAAGTTGAGCCGAAATTCTTGAAGGTTATTTGTTATCGTTCTGTTGGGGTTAATACCAAGATGATCTACAATACAGGAAAGGTTGGCTATGAGCTGGTGATCAAAAGAAAGTTAGAGACTCAGGAAAACGGAAACGTTGCTTATATCCTTGAGTTAGAACCCGCCGATAATGACCTTGATTTATGTGACCTGATCGATGATGGTAAAAGCTACCTGCCAGATTAGGCCAAGACCGATCTGTAAATTGTCTTAGTGTCTCCTCGATAAATTCAAAAAGGGCGATCCTTGGCTTAGCACTCTTGAAAGTGGGCTCAAAAAGTGAGATGCTGCACCTGATTAGGTAAGAAGGAAATACTCCTGTAAAAAACCAAGCATATTCAGTAGGTGCTCATTCAGGAGGTCCTTGAAAATTTCAAATCTACGAGGAGAGATAAATGGCTTTAGAAGTAGGAGCAAAGGCGCCCATGTTTACCTTGCCTGATGATAAAGGCAATAAATTTGCTCTAAAGGACTATAAGGGAAAAAAAATCATTTTGTTTTTTTATCCGAAGGACATGACCCCTGGATGCACTACCGAGGCCTGCGATTTTCGCGATAACCTTAGCCGATTGAAACGGAAAAAATGTGTTGTCTTGGGAGTCAGTAAAGACTCGGTCGCGCGGCATGAAAAATTTCGAGACAAGTATGAGCTAAATTTTCCCTTGCTTTCAGATGAAGAGGGTAAAGTTTGTGAGAAGTATGACGTTTGGCAGGAGAAAAAGCTGTATGGCAAAACCTTCATGGGAATCGTCAGAACAACCTATATCATCGATGAAAAAGGGAAGATATCCCATGCCTATGAAAAAGTTAAAGTAAAAGGTCATGTTGATCAAATTATCGAAGACTTATCCTCCTAAGTCATAATGGCTTTTGCCTTTTTTGTTAAAAAAATAGCTCCTCATTTAAATTTATTTAGGTTAAGCTACAAGAAAACAAGCTTTTCGGATTAGTTTCAAATAGCCAATTTGACAGTCCTAAGAGAAGGAATCGTAGCTAAAAGGCTTCGGTTTCTGAGATCTCGAAGATTTGGAGGGAGGAGAGTATGATCAATCGGCAACAATATCGGCTAAAACCTTCAACCTTTTTCACCCTATGCTTAGTGATTTTAGCAGCTATTTCTTGCCGCGAACAAAGCTTCGAGCAAAGTGATAGTCAATTGGAAGCCATCAGCAATCGCAGCCAAAAACAACAAGCATATAGCATTGTCATGCTTAAGTTAAAATCTCCAGCTCTGCTAAAAAATCCACTCAGGGGTGAGGACGGAAAGCTCAAAATCGATCCTAAACTACAGAAAGCTATTGCTGAAGAAAAAGAGTCGATCTTAGCTCAGCTGAAAGGTTTATCTGATGAGGTAAAGGTACTGCATTCATATCAATTCGTACTGAATGCGCTGTCGCTGCTGATTCCTAGCTCTCTTAGCGAAAAAATCAAGGAAATACCAGGTGTCCTAGCCTTGCATCAAAATCAGGCGTTTGAAAGACCCGATTATTTTTCCGATAGCAAGATAGATATTGGAGAGTTTGGATTTGAACGAACTTCTACCAAGTTTATTGGCTCAGACTTAATCCATAAGGGTTTGCGCGTGCAGTCTCAGGGTCATTGGCATCCAGTCAAAGGTAGAGGCATCAAGGTTGGAATTGTCGACACCGGAATCGACTACACCCATGCAATGCTTGGTGGATCAGGCAACCCCTTAGAGTACCAAAATATCGATCCCTCAAAGCCTAGCGATGCCTTTCCCAACCAAAAGGTCGTTGGTGGCATCGACCTCGTAGGAAGTGATTACGACGAAAGCTCAATCGATTTTTCTAAGCATATCCCTAAGCCCAACCTCAACCCTCTTGATGAATCAGGTCACGGCACTCATGTCGCTGGCACTGTTGCAGGCATCGGAGATGGAACCTCTACCTACGATGGAGTTGCTCCTGAGGCATCGCTCTATGCGATCAAAGTTTTTGGAAAAGAAGGGTCCACTAGTGATCACGTGGTGATTGCAGCCTTAGAATATGCCGTGGATCCCAACAGAGATGGAAACCCTGATGACCACCTTGACGTGGTCAATCTATCACTGGGCAGTAGCTTTGGCATGCCTCATATCTTGTATGATGAGGCCATTGCGAATCTCGTTAAGGCTGATGTTACTCCGGTCATGTCAGCAGGTAACTCGGGCAATGTGCCTTTTATTGTAGGCTCACCTGGAGCTGCGGATGATGCAATCTCGGTAGCTGCTTCGGTCGATAACATGGATCACAACTGGAAATTTCGCGCAGTTAAATTTCAAATAGAAACGGAAGAGGCTATCCTAGTTAAGGCTATTGAGGGGACCATAACCAAGCCAATTAAAAACTTAGATGGGCCTGTTGGTGGTTCCTTGGTTTTTGCAGGGTACGCTGACGATGAGTTTTCTGATGAGCTTAAGGCTAAGCTTCAAGGGAAAGTGGCGCTTATCGATCGAGGTTTGGTCAATTTCTCTGACAAGATTGCAAGAGCCCTAGATTCTGGTGCGATGGGTGTGGTGCTTGCAAACAATAAACCTGGCTCACCTATCAATATGGGGGGAGAGGGTAGCTTTCCAATTCCAGGCATTATGATTCGTCAGGATCTTGGTGATCGTTTAAAACAAGCTTTATCTGCAGGCCAAGAGGTGGTGATTCAGTTTAAAGTGGATGAGGCGATTGAGGAAGCTGCCTTGATTGATACGCTTACGAGCTTTTCATCTCGAGGTCCAAGATCACTTGATAGTATCATTAAGCCGGAAATATCGGCACCAGGTCAAAATATTGTCTCAGCGCGGGTCGGAGGAGGAACTAAAGCTGCATCCATGAGCGGAACCTCAATGGCTGCCCCTCATATTGCGGGAGCTGTTGCCTTGCTTAAGCAATACCGTCAAGGTTTAAGCGAAAGTCAGGTAAAGTCATTGCTTTTGAGCTCCTCGAAGATCATTCAGTCTGCTGAAGGACAAGACTATTCTGTGGCTTATCAAGGAGCTGGTCGTATTAGGGCTTATGCGGCATTGACCAATGGCCTGGTGGTAAAACCTGCGACGCTATCTTTGGGCGACCATGGAGTTGAGAGCAAAAAAACGCTACTTAAAGTTATATCTGTCGAAAATATTGGAGACCAAAAGTTAGAGCTTAATATGGAGGCTCGCACCGGGGAGGGGATTCGCTTAAGTTTTGATGAGCGTCCGTTGATCCTAGACCCCCTAGAAACTAAAGAAGTCATGCTAAAAATTCAGCTGGATGCCGTCGATGATAAGCTGTCAGTTGCTGAACGCTTTGCTCATCTCTTATTTAAGGACCAAGATGGGCAGGTCTACGGAAAACTGTCAGCATTAGCAATGGTTAAGAAAGTTAGCCGTATTCATGCTGAGTCTCTCAAGGTCTATGCAAGTTCTCAAGATGATGCAGCAGGAGCAATGGCTGTTTTGAAGCTTAAAAATAAAGGCACTCGTGCGGGTGAAGCGCTCATCTTCAATTTGCTTGCTAAAGATGAGCGCAAAAATGGTCTGGGCCCTTTGGGGCGAGTGTCGGATATCTGTGATTTAGAATCGGTAGGGTATCGTGTTTACAATAAAAATTTGGATGGTGAAGAAGTTCCCATGCTTCAGATTGCTGTGAAGCACTACAGTCCTCTAACTAGTTGGAACCATTGTGAAATATCGGTTCAGATCGATGGCAATGATGATGGAATCGCTGACCAAGAGCTCCTGGGTACCGATGCTCGCAGCCTTTCTCGTTATTTTGGGCGAAATAGCTTCGAAAGTATTCTAACCGATACAAACCTTATGCGTACGATCAGAGCGGAGTACGATGAAGGTGGTAGCGGCGATTATGCGCCCGCATTTCTTGATAGACAGAGCTTCTACGCCTATCAATTTGGAACTGTCGCCATCCTCGAGGCGAGGATTGATAAGCTTAAGACTTTCAAAAACGGCCTCTTAAAAATCAAGGTTGCAAGCCTAGTCTCTACCAATATCATTGGACTTGGTGATGATTTTCTTGCAAACCAAGCTGAAAAGTGGACGATCCTTGATCCGGTTGCTGAAATGTCTCCCTTCTATCAGCTCCCTGAGTCCGTGCAATTAATGGGCGGGGAGAGTAAAGAATTGCTCTTTACTAAGGGGTATGGGTATGGACGCTTGGTCGTATACTTTCCATTCAACGCAACCTCTCCCGTGGTGGTAAGGAAAGGTAAGCAGTCCCATATCATGAAAACTCAGTATGCCTACTAGCTTGTCTAGGTCTCATGAGCAATCACTGCTTCGATTTCTTCAAGTAGCGACAGGAGTAATTTGTAGGAGTGGTCGAGCTGGTTTTCTGAAGTTAAGCAAAAAAAGCTGGCAAAGGCCGGTTCAGTTTTTAGGCCAGATTTTTTCATTTCTATAATAACCTGAGTTCGACACTTAAGATCATGAAATATTGAGATAAATACGGTAAACTCTAGCCTCAATTTGTTGAAT
>JABSRF010000169.1 GCA_013215275.1 Oligoflexales bacterium
TTCATCTCGATAAACTGAGTCTGCAGGAGGAGGTTTTGCTCATGATTTAGACGCACCAATGCACTCCTGCCCACGTCATGCGCAATTTTACGCGCATATCGTGGTACGAAAAAAGTGTGTCCCTAGCTTTTTCGGATTCGGGTTTGGCATTATTCGTGGGAGATTGCCTGACCGCCTTCGGCGTGGCAATGACTTTGGTCCGACGTCGTTTTACTACAGCGTGGCAATGACAAAAAAGCCATGCGTAAAGCTTCAGTGGATAGGCATAAAAAAAACCAGGACATTGCATCAGCAAAAATCCTGGTTTCTATCGACCTCAAGAGGGCCTGTCATCCGAAGCTTTAGCAAAGGATGGTGGGCCAGGGAGGACTCGAACCTCCGACCTCACGCTTATCAGGCGTGCGCTCTAACCACCTGAGCTACTGGCCCCCTGAGGGCATCCTTTGTAACCCGGACCCTAGGTAATGTCAATAATTTATCCGGAGAAAAATTCGAGATGGAAGAACAGGAGCTTATTCTGTTGAATTTACTCAGTTATTCATCCCGATTGGTGCGCTGCAATCTGCCTCGCGGTATTGCTTAAGTTTTCTTTGTAGGGTTCTGATACCGATGCCTAAAACTTTGGCAGTGCGTGTGCGATTAAAGTTTTGGCATTTTAAAGTTTCAAGAATAACAGACTTCTCAATATCTCTTAGGGACATGCCCTGATTAAAAATTACTGCTGAGTCGTTAACCATGTCGTAGTTGAATGCTTCGCTGGTGTTATATGCTTGAGTCATGTTCTCATCTCCTTTGGCTTGCGGCTTCCTGATGACCTATACACTGCAAAGCAGATACCAATTTTTGAAATTAAGTTATATCAATGACTTAGCTCTATTATTCCGGCGCTCATGGTCGCGTCAGTGACAAAAGTGTACCGGGCGGGATTCAAGATGATACCACTTCTCGGAAATGAAAAACTTGTTAACCCAAATTAGGATTAACAAGTTTTTGGATAGACTCTGTTTTACGACCGAGGTCCTAGCGGATAAGGCCAATCACAAGCTCAGGCAACGAGTTTGCCTGACTTAAGATGGAAGCACCGCCTTGTTGGAGAATTCTATTTTGTGTGTAGGAGGCTGTTTCAGAAGCGAAGTCAACATCACGAATTCGTGATTTAGATGCGCTCATGTTTTCAGTGGCGATAGCCAAATTGTTTATGGTTGAATTGAGTCGACTTTGCTTTGCACCGAGTTCCGAACGCATACTATTCACCAAGTTAAGTGCGTCGTCGAGTGTTTTTAGCTTGGGGGTCACTGAATCTCTACTAAACTCTTGATCATTGGGGTCAACAGGCCCGATGCCCTCTTCACCCTCAATCCCAAAAGTTTCGTTACTTAAGATCTTTAGCTTGGATAAGTCAATGTCAATGGTGTCGTGATTAGGCTTGAATCCATCACCAGCACCCACATGCAAGGTCAATTTTTCTATGCTGCCTTCGTCATTACCACCACGAAGCAACTTGATTCCATTAAATTCAGTTACATTACCAATACGATCGATTTCTTCGACCAATTGCATGTACTCTTTGTTCGCAAATGATCGTTCGCGATTACCAATAGTATCCGAAGCTGCTTGAATAGAAAGCTCACGTAGACGGATGAGAATATTAGAAACTTCGTTCATACCCGCTTCTGCAACCTGGATGAGTGAAACACCGTCGTTTGCATTACGCTTTGCTTGGGTCATCGAGCGAATTTTGGCTCTTAAATTTTCAGAAACCCCCAGGCCTGCAGCGTCATCTGAAGCTCTATTGATTCGATGGCCTCCAGACAATTTTTCTATGTTAGCGCTTAACCTTAAGGTAGTTTCAGCTAATTTTCTTTGAGCATTGAGCGAGCTAACATTGGTTCTAATTCGCAGTCCCATAAGACGATCCCCACAAATAAAATCTCATTTAAAATAACAATAAATTTTTAATAATTTTATGCTCGGGATAAAATATTATATCTTTAATTATAAATATAAAAATATTTATATAAAAAATTATACAACAATGAAATTAATAAAATATTTATGGAAAGTGCTACTTTTGACAAAGCCCACAGAACCAAGTGCTCCGCCCACTCTGCTTGATGTGACCTATGGAGTTCCCACAGATGTTGCAGCTTTCATCGCTGCGACCGTATACATTTAAGGAGATTGCAAAATACCCTGATTTCCCCTCCATGCTTTTAAAGTCTTTGATGCTTGTACCGCCAGCCTTAATTGCTAGCCGTAAGGTCTTTTTGGCAGCAGCGGCTATCGCTTGATAGTCTTTTGGGCTCAGAGATGCAGCACTCCTTTCAGGGTGCACTCCAGCGAGGAACAGGGATTCGCATGCGTAGATATTTCCGATTCCTACCACCACCTTCGAGTCCATCAGCAATGACTTGATAGGCCTGTTGCTCTTTTTACCATAGTTCCACAGATAGGTTCCCAGAGATCTTTGTTCGAGAGGCTCGCAGCCAAGTTGGCCAAAGAAGGGATGCTGCTCCCAAGCCTCTCCAAGGTGGGCGCTAATGCGGCCAAAGCGCCTAGGGTCGACAAAGTGTAGATAAATATTTTGTGCTTCACCGGTAAAAGTCATGACCAAGTGGGTATGCTTGAATTGAGGCTTCTTGCTTTTGAGAGCCAGTAATTGTCCGCTCATTCCCAAGTGGAAGATCGCAGAGCCTGTTTTGGTGTTCATAATAATATACTTGGACCGACGCTCCACAGAAACGACTGCTTGCTTGAGTAAGGCCTTACGAAATTGGGGAATGGGAATGGGTTCGCGAATGTCCTTACGATAAAACTTTATTTCAGTAGCTGTCAGGCCCTGGCAGGTTGCTGCGAGAGATTTGACAACGGTTTCTACTTCTGGGAGTTCTGGCATATTTTGCTCTTATGGTAGCGCTTCAACGGTTTGGCATCGATTCTTGGTAAATAATTTTGGTGTGACTGACAAGGTTTAGATGATCAACGGGCAGCGCTGGTATTCGCTTTGATGACAATGCGGCGGTTGCTTACGCTATGGCCACTTACATTGGAAGGATCTCTAAGGGCTGATTCACCCATACCAAGTGCTGTTAGCCTATGAGGGTCAAAGCCAAGTTGAGTGATGAGGTACTGTCTGACGGCAAAGGCTCTCTGGTAGGACTCCACTTGGTTTAATTGAGTCGGGCCTTCTCTGCCTGTATAACCACTGACAAACATGTGTGAAATCTTTCTAGCGCCAAAGACTCCCATGGTTCTGTTTAGGTAGTCCTTACCTGCTTTGCTTAGCTCAATGCGGGAGGGCCGTGACTTTGGTTCGGTGAACAGCATCGTGTAAGGTATCTCTAGCTCAGGTAAGCTATGAAGCACCTTTTTCACTAAATAGGTCGGTGCTTCGATTAAATCACCTGCCATGACACCGGGGTAAGAGCTGAAGTCGGTATCATGAGGTAGGTCCCGTTTGCTGATGACTTTTGCGACTGCATAAGAGCCCATTAACTGGGTGATTTTAATCTGGCCAGAGTTGAATCGTGAGCTAGATCCTCCTAAACTCAGGTTTCTATAAGTGTTTAAAACAGAGCCTGCCTTGATACGGTGTGAGCTGCCAAGCCTGATGTAGACTCTTCCTAGGCCATTTTTGGTAATGTAGTGCAAGACGCGCTTCTCTGCATCGCCTTCCATACTGCTGTCGTGACTACTTGGGCTTTGAGAGTGGCCTCCTAGGTCCTGTTTGTGCATCAGGCCTTTGGATTCATGGGGACAAAGGACTAGTATTGAACACAGTAGGCTAAATAAGTAGGGCTGCTGACGATTCAATTGCTTTCCTTTTTCTGGTTTCTTCGCTAGGTTCATCGGTAAGAGCTATCGTAGCTTAAGGGTGGCAAATAGGTAATTGCTGCATGGCCCTAATTAGGAACTGGCTTATGGGTAGATTTGTCGCGAAATACTTGTAAATTGGAGGCGAAAAAGCGTTCTCAAGCATAAGCAAAATAAGATGCATAGATCTTGAACTGAGTGGCTAAAGCCAGCGAATAAACTAAAGCAAAGTCTAAAATGGAGGTCCTCCATGTCCGAAATTTTGTCAAAGATTATAGAGCATAAAAAGCTGGAGTTAGAGGAAACAAAGAGCCAAAAGCCGCTTGAGATGGTAAAAGCCTTAGTTAACGAGCTAGGCAAACCTAAAGATTTTTTATCTTCCCTGAAAAACCTAGGCAAGCAAACTAAGGTTATCGCAGAGTGCAAACGAAAATCTCCTAGTAAGGGTATCCTTTGCGACCCTTATCATCCGGTTGTTTTGTCCGGAGCTTATGAGAGAGGTGGGGCTGCAGCGATTTCCTGTTTAACTGATCAGGAATTTTTTGGTGGGAGCCTGGATGACTTGCGCAAGGTGTCTAATGCTGTAGATATCCCGGTCATGCGTAAGGACTTTATCATAGATGAGTATCAAATATGGGAAACTCGATTGCATGGAGGAGATAGCTTTTTATTGCTATCTGGAGTGATTGACTATGCCGAGCTTCAATATTTCTGTGAGATCGGCAGAGAGTTAGGTATGGAGCCACTGGTGGAGTCGCATAGCGAAGAAGAACTACAGGAGGTTTTCAAAACTGATGCACAAGTGATCGGGGTTAATTGCAGGAATTTAAACAGCTTTGAGGTCAGCTTAGACAAGGCCAAAGATATGATTCCCTTGCTCAGGGAACAAGCTGGTGAGCGCATTTTTGTGAGTGAATCAGGCATCAGTTCGAAAAAAGACCTTGATGAATTGCGAGCAGTGGGATACGAGCACTTTCTGATAGGAGAATACCTGGTTAAATCTCAGGATCATGAAGAGTGTTTGCGCAACCTCTTAAGTGAGCAAGCATAGGAATAGACACTTTAATCCATACTTAAAGGAAGTATATATGAAGCCTTCTCTTTATAAGGAATCCGGGGTTGATATTCAAAAAGCGGATCGCTTGGTTAATTGGCTAAAAGACAAAGAAGAAGATGATCAGCGATTGAACAAAAGCTCTGTTGTTTCTGGAATTGGTGGCTTTGCGGCACTGTATCGACCTGATTTGACAGGCCTCTCCGACCCTGTCTTGGTCTCTTCAACAGATGGGGTAGGCACCAAGGTATTGTTAGCACTTGAGTGGGATTCAATCCGTGGACTGGGCGCAGATTTAGTGGGCATGTGTGTTAACGACCTCTACACGGTAGGGGGCAAGCCAATGTTTTTTCTTGATTACTACGCGACAGGAGCCCTTTCTCAGAAACAGTTTTCAGAAGTGCTTTCAGGTATCAAAGAGGGGCTTGTCCAGTGTGGTACGACCTTGCTAGGAGGGGAAACTGCTGAACTTCCTGGTCTATATCGTGAAGGGCATTTCGATTTAGCAGGTTTTGTGGTTGGGCTTGTGGATGGCAACAAGATCTTGAAACCTGAATCAGTGAAGTCAGGAGATGCCTTAGTTGGACTTGCATCATCTGGTTTCCATAGCAATGGGTTTTCTTTGATTCGATCATGGGTAGAAGGAAAAGATGTTCCGATTGAATTAAGGCAGAAGCTTTTGACCCCAACGAAAATCTATTCGGAAATCCCTGAGCTATTAAAGGTCTGTGGAAAGAACATCCACGGGATCGCTCACATTACCGGTGGTGGCTTGCCAGGTAATGTGAATCGATTTTTAACACCTGGGCTTAACGCTTATATTGATAGGCATAAAATTCCTACACCTGAATGGATGAAGGAGTTCATTCTTGCTAACACTGATAACTTGTTGGATGTTATCGATGTGTTCAATTTAGGGATTGGTATGGTGTTAGCTGTTGATTCAAAAGAGCTAGACCTTGTTTTAGAGAGCTCCCGTCAATTGGGATTGGATTCTTTTGAGCTTGGCACTGTGCTTGAGCAGCAAGAAATAGGTCAAAAAGTAATAGTAAACTGATTGACAACTAGTTGGGGAGTTATTGGTCGTGAGTAAACCTTTTCATGTTCTATCACCAGAGCAATTTAATCGCAGTTTTTTGGAAGAGCTTTTTGTTTTAGCTGATAAAATTAGGCTTATAGATAAGTCAAAAGAAGGAAACCGCTTTTTGGCTGATATTCTGTCTCATAAGCGGAGTATGCTCTACTTTACTCAGCCTTCAAGCAGAACCTTTTTATCCTTCCAAACTGCCTGCTCAATTTTGGGAATAAAAGCCAGCGAGGTGCGAGATACCTCAATTAGTTCAGAAAAAAAAGGCGAAAGCGTTGAGGACTCCCTGCGTACCTTCTCTAGCTATGTAGACTTGATCATAATGCGCTCCCCCCTTCCTGGGCTTTGTGACCGCATAGCTAGCCTACTAAATGAGACTCCTAGACCAATTCCAGTGATCAATGCAGGCAGTGGGCCTGATGAGCACCCAACCCAGTCTTTGTTGGACCTCTACACCCTTAGCAGGAACTTTGCAAAACGTGGTGGGATTGACGGCAAGAAGATCTGCATGGTAGGTGATTTGAGGCGAGGCCGTACGGTTAGGTCTCTTTCAAAATTGCTGACCAACTATCAAAACGTAGAAATTATCTTCTGCTCACCAAAAGAGTTTAAAATACTTGATGATATTAGAGAGTTTCTAAGGGCGCACCCTCAAATTAGCTTCTCCGAGACGGGGCACTTTGTGGAAGCAATCTCACAAGCAGACGCTGTTTATATGACTAGGATTCAAGATGAGTATGACCAATCCTTTGAATCAAAAATTATCGACATCAGCAAGTACTGCCTCACCTATGATCATCTTAACTACCTTAAAGACGATGCAGTCATTCTTCACCCGATGCCAAGAAGAGAGGAGCTTGATCCAAGGGTAGATTTAGACCCGAGAGCTGAATACTGGCGTCAGGAAAGGAATGGGATGTGGACTCGTGCCGCTCTCATCTGTAAAATTTTTGGAGTTCATGAGCAGATCACAGCCTATTAAGAGCTTTAATGGAAGGGCCTATCAAATGGTGAAAGACTCCCTCAAAATTGCAAGTGTATGCATGCGCAGTCAGGCAGATGTGAGAGAGAATGTTGATAAAGCATTAAACCTAACGAAAACAGCTGCTCAAAGCGGAGCAAACTGGGTTCTCCTGCCTGAGATGTTCACTTATATGGGCCCGTATTCGGGGCTTTATGATACAGCGGAGTATGAAAATGGGCCCTTAAATACTCGCTTAGGAAGTGTAGCTGAAGAGTTAGGCGTGACCTTGTTTGCAGGCTCAGTGGGTGAAAGGCCTGACGATCAGGCGAGTAGCTCAGAAAAACTAGTTAATCAAGAGAAAGGTTACCGTAGGGTTTACAATACTTTGTACGCCTTTGCCGATGACGGTAGGCAGTTTGCAAAATATAGAAAAACACATCTTTTCGAGTTAGCTGCATTCGAGTCAGGCTCAACTTATAGTGAGGCTGATGGTTTTTTAGCTGGTAATCGATTCGTTCATTGTGAATACCAAGGGTGGAATATTGGTTTTGCAATATGCTATGATTTAAGGTTTCCAAATCTTTTTTCGCAAATTAATAAAGATAAGCCTCTGGACCTAATTGTTGTGCCTGCAGCGTTTACTGAGGCTACTGGTAAAAGGCATTGGCAGCTTTTATTGCAAGCACGTGCTGTTGAGAACCAATGCTATATCTTAGCTGCTAACCAAACAGGAGAGCATAGGCCCGGGAAAAGATCATTTGGTCACTCGATGATCATCGATCCATGGGGAAATGTTTTGGATAATACTGAAGAAAAAGAAGGTTTTGCCATTGCTGATATCAGCAAGGGGCATTTATCGCAATTTAGGAAGACCTTACCAGCACGAGAAAACCGACGATTAGATTTGTATGATTAAATTCAGGGACTTACCTAGGTTTTGTAGCACGTAAAGGCACTGGTCTCGATCTATTGACGCACTCTAACGGTCATTAACTCCACGATACTCATAGGTTTAGCAATTATCCCTTGAGCTACTGCTGGTACTTTCTTGGTTGTAAAGTGTCGTACCACAAAATTACGTATTACCCACGATATATCTAGTCGCTGTAGCGAAATGTAATCGCCAATCCCCCAAATATTCGCTTTAGCACGTTTTGGCTGGATTTTTTCT